>DCTD01000011.1 GCA_002335355.1 Patescibacteria group bacterium UBA1449 | reverse complement strand
CCAAAATGGACACCTGCTTCCAGCATTTGCGTTAGTTCATGAGAAGTCTCAACCTGTTGTGTTGCAGGCATAGTTCCTCCTTTATTCCTCCACGTCTTTAGTAGTTAATAAGTATCCTTTTCGTCATGCTGAACTCGTTTCAGTATCCCCTTTACGGTCAATCACGAGACCCTGAAACAAGTTCAGGATGACAATTAGGTCAAGGAGTTTTCAAAGACGTGTGTGTGATGGGGAGAATTATATCTCACCAACAGGCAAAATGCAAAGGAAAAGATGCAAAAACACCAAACCAGTTCTACTGTTCCCCAGAGGACTCAAGTGGTAACTTGGGAAACCCTTCAGCAGGTGGTTTGAGAAAACGTTGGTCTTGTACCCACTTAACTGAGATCTCCCCATTTAAAGAAAGCCCTTGTTGATAAAGACCAAATAAGACTAGTTCACCAACTTGAGTCTTATTAGCAGTTGATCTAAGACTCATATCTCTATAGGTCCCGTTTGTACTGTTACCATCTTTAATATACGTACCTACGCTTGTTTTAATGGAAGGTGTTTGTCTAATCCTGTCAATAATCTCATTATATTTTATCTGTAATTCATCTTTTCCAGCTTGTTCCCATATACCCAGTAATCGTATGGATACTTCACCTGTTTCTTGATCAATACTAGCAATCTCTCCAGCAAGTTTTTTATAATACCCATCAATACTAAACGCGGCTAGGAGTATCTTAGACAGTTTTGTTTGTTTTTCTTCTTCATTTAAATCTTTATAAATTTCCTCGAACTGATCAATTGCTTGGCTGTGTTCTGAACGTATTCCCCATCCAAATGTTTTCCTATATGAAACTTTTCCCTCTTGAAATTGTATTTTCTTTTCTTCTGGACGAATAGTAAGTGCTTCTGGCATAAGTAGGCAAGTATAGTAATAACGAACATAATCATACCACATTTACTACATACTCGACCTCATTTTTTCTCAGAGCTTGATATAATGAGATATATGCCCGAAATCGATTCGAGTTTACCACTAACGTTTTTTGAGATCCGAGTCCCGAAGTCATCCGAAACCTCACCAGAAGCCATGGCTGCCTGTTTCCAGGCTCTCCCTCAGATCCACAACTCTCTTTTTGACTGGTTTTTCGGTCGGGAGCAGGCATTGGCCTTTGAGATTGTAGCCTGGAACCAACGGATTTACTTTTTAGCCGGTATCCCAACACCAACGGCCAGTTATTTTACGAGCCAACTAACGGCCCAGTATCCACAGGCTTTAATATCGCAGGTATCTGACTTTTTACCCTACTTTTTCCCTAAAGAAAGTACCGCAGAAGAAAAGATGCAAGCATGTGCTGTCGGTAATATCTGCATGGCCAAACCCTTTTACTTGCCGCTGAAAACCTACAAGGATTTTACAGATATTGACCCGTTGTCAACGGTTTTAGGGGCATTAGCAAAAGCTGATCCTCACGACAAGATCATTATCCAGTTTTTAGTGACTGCTCCACCCAAAAACTGGCAAAACCATGGTGACAGGGTTGCCAATAGCACTATCCCAACCAGTGATCCGCTTAAGGTGATTCCCCATCCTCAAAAAGCGTTGATTGAGCAAAAGATTGCTCAGGTTGGCTTTAAAGTTGCCATCAGAATCCTGGTCACAAACCCTGATAGACTTCATACCGAGATGATGTTAACTCATCTTTCCGGCTCATTTGCCAGTGTTACTCATGGTGAGGGCAATAGTTTAAAACTAGGGCAACCTCATTTTTGGCAGAAAAAAGGTTTTTTTGAGAGTATTTTAAAACGCCACCCAACCTATACCTCTAAAACTAATATCTTTACTGCAGCTGAACTGGCAACGTTGTATCACTTACCCAACCAGAACTTAACAAACATCCGCAACATTGCCTGGGGAGGAACCTTAAAAGGAGAACCTCCGGAGAACTTACCGATTGCCATGGGTTTAACCGACGAGCAAAAGAAAGATATTAACTTCTTTGCCCGAACAGAGTACAAAAACCGGCTCAATGTCTTTGGCATCAAGCGCTACGACCGCCGCAAGCATATGTATATTATTGGTAAAACCGGTACCGGTAAATCCACTCTTATTGCCAATATGGCTATCAATGACATGCGTAATGGTGAGGGTTTGGCGATTGTTGATCCACATGGTGATCTGTGTAACATTGTGCTCGATTACATCCCTAAATACCGTTTAAACGACGTTGTTTATCTTGATCCCAACAATATCGACCAGCCTTTTAGAATGAACCCTCTGGAAATCGAAATCCCGGAACAATCCGAACTAGTGGCTTCAGGTATTGTGGCCATCTTCCACAAGCTTTTTGCCTATTCCTGGGGACCACGGCTTGAGTATATTTTAAGAAACACCATCATGACATTAACCCAGGTACCGAATACCACCCTCTTGGATGTGGTCAGAATTCTAACCAATACCCACTACCGCAAACAGATTGTCGAAAAACTCCAAGACCAAACCCTGAAAAACTTCTGGACTAATGAGTTTGACCGATTAGACGACCGCAGCCGTACTGACGCTGTTTCGCCAATTTTGAATAAAGTCGGCCAGTTTATCACTTCTCCAAAACTGAGGGCAATTCTTGAAAGGCCCAAATCAAGCATCAATCTGGAAGATATCATGAATAACGGCAAGATCCTGCTGTTAAACCTTTCCCAAGGCCGGATTGGAGAGGATAACGCGGCTTTGTTGGGAGCCATGTTTATTACCAAGATGCAGCTAGCAGCCATGAACCGGGTAAATTTGAGAGAAGAAGACCGCCGGGACTTTTACCTTTACGTTGACGAGTTCCAGAACTTTGCTACTTCCTCGTTTGTCAAAATCCTGTCTGAAGCCCGAAAATATCGTTTAGATCTGACCGTAGCCAACCAGTACACTGCCCAAGTAGATGAGGATGTCCAAAAAGCCATTTTTGGAAATGTGGGAACGATAGTTTCTTTCCTGGTGGGATCAGCTGATGCCAAGCTTTTAAATCAGGAATTCGGGAGTATTTATGAGGAAGCCGATTTGGTTGGTTTGGATAATTTTGAGATTATTACCAAACTCTCGATTGATAACCGGACCTCAAACCCATTCCCGGCCAAGACCTTACCATTGCCAAAATCGATCAACCAAAATCGGGAAAAAGCCATCAGGTTATCCCTTGAACGCTACGGCAAACCGGATAAGAAACAACTAACGGAAGAAAAAAGTGATTTTCAGTCTCTTACTACCGAAACACCAGAAACTGAGAGTAGTCAACCGGTTGTTGTACCCTCTCAACCTCAACCTACCCATGAGTTATTAGTAACCGCCCAACCGCAGGGACACCAAGAGTTACTGGTTACCAACAAACCACAGCCCCATGAAGTGTTACCTATAAATACACCTCAGTCAAACACACAACCTGCTCAAAGTCAAAGACGTCAACAGGCAGAAGCCGCTATTCAGCACCTCACTAACAAAGGAGTTTTTAACCAACCAATTTATGTCAAACAGCAGGATAACCAAAATAGAAATGATTTTCACAACAAGAAAAAGTGGCATAATCGTAAAAATAATATCAACCACCATTCTCAACAATCTAACACCCGTATCAAATCCAAAACATCCTCGGGTAACCAACGCCCAATCTTTGTCACTGAAGTGGAAAAATAACTAGACAACGGCAGGAGAGAATACAGTGTTTAACCCCAGTAACTCCATAAAGTACTTTGTCCATTCCGGTTTGAAACCCAGTTGGGAAAACCTTGTCTTCATAGTTTCCGGATCCAACCCTTGGTTTTGCCATTTCCTACCCAAAACTTCAAATGNNACCGGTCTCAGCTCCATAGTAGTCCGGAACGATTTTGGAGTGGGGTTTGTAAAACAATGTCGCAGTTGAGATATACTCTACTCCAAGTGAATGTAGATAGTCTTTCACAAATAACAGAGATTCACCCGTATCAGCTACATCATCAAACAATAATACCTTTTCTCCAGCAACAGAGACTGGCAGATTTTGATAGATTTCCGGCTTTTCTAAGCGTTGGTTAATGCCTCCATAAAACCTGACCCCAATGCTGGCCACTTCTTTAATATCGAGAAAGTCAACAAGTGTCCGGGTTAAAGGCCAACCACCTTTAGCCAAGGTAACAATCCGATCAAAACCTTTTCCTTCAGAAATGATGGCTTGCGCGATCAAAAAGGCCAAATCGTTGATATCATCCCAAGAGGGAGTAAGAAAAGAAATAGTTTCATTGGGAAATGTTACCGAAGTGGGGTTCATAAGACTGCTTGATAGGTTTTACTGCCAAAATGTTGTTTTAATACGTTTAAGGAGTTTTTTTGACGAATATCAGTCGCTTCAACATCAACGTCAATAATCCGTACTCCTCCCTGACTCAAAACCTGTTTTAAATTCTCAATACTTCTATCCAGCTCGTTAAGGTAGGTATCGTCATACATAGCCAGTTCGTAGTCTCTCCCTCTGGCTTGAATCCGTTGCATTAAAGCATCTGTTGAGGCTGTAAGATTGATGATAGTGGTTGTTGCAGCCATAGTGGTAGTTACTTGGTTAAAAAAGGTTGTATAGATTTGCCACTCAACCTCATTCATATACCCCTGACAGTAGCCGTTATAGGCATAGGCATACCCCATTAGCAAACCGCTATCAATTACTACATGTTGGCTAGCTAAATGAGGCAGATTTTGGTGCAAAATTTCTGCCCGTTTAGCAAGAAACCAGAGTTCTGTATGAAACCCCCACTTTTTTTTGTTTCTGACAAAGCGTTGAAAATAGGGGTTTTCAGCAAAAATACTGTCAGCATCTACTTTTAGAGCCGGCAGTTCTTGGGCGAGTAATTCAGTTAAGGTTGTTTTCCCTGCCCCAACATTGCCAATGATAGTGATAAGGTGATTGTTAGTAGTCTCATAAGATAGTGAAGCTAAAGTTGTACTCATCTGATTATCACGCGTGTAGTTGGATAGAGCTTTTTTATTTCTTTAGCTACCAAACTACGATGACACTCATCTGGTGAATCTTCTGAACAAAGCAGAGTAACAATACCTTTCTTTGCTAGATAGTAAATTATCTCAAGATATTGACTGTTTTTTTTTAATTCAGACAAGAAAAGAGGTTTGAATTCATCCCATTGCATACTTTTATTAATTACATATGCTTGCAATAATTGTTCATTTGGAGAAACAGCTGGTAACCACATGTCAAAATTATACTCTGGTCTAATCCTTCTCATAATACAAATCCGCAACCCATCCCGACTATTCTTTCTTGCTTGTAGAGATTTTGTCTTTATTAAAACCATATTTACTTTGATAACATTTTACAAGCTGACTCTTTTAACCAACTCCAGTTTCTCTTTGCTTCGTTTGCTTGAGGATGGAGTCCATTAAGTATTCTTTCTGAAAAACCTACTGCAACTGTAAATAATCCATCCATTGCTGCATCATAGACCTCCTCTGCTTCTTCCATCGATTTTATTGATTTCAATGAAACACCATTGATAGATGTCACTACTCCCAGTTTTGTTAATACTGGTAACGAAATTCCACCTGAAATATCAGTCACTCCAATTGGAGACAAACCATTTGTTGTATAAGGTGGCGTACTATAATATTTAATAAATGCATTAATATATTTTTCAAAACTTCCATTTGCCAAATCATGAAGCCCTTCTCTATCTAGTCCGACTTCACAAGTGCCAATATCTACCAACCTTTCACCACTTATCTCAATTCCTGAAGCGCTTCTGACTCGATAGTATCCAAAACCTCTTTCATCGGCTAACTTAGCCATACGCTCAAAATTCCTATGTACAACCTCTGCTGACGCAGGCTTACCAACGCTTCGTAAATAATTTCCTTTATCAGTATGAATTCCAATTTCTGTTCTTGTGTCACTTGCAATCGTTACAAAAACCTGTGGGTGCGTTTTTAATTCGCTTGGAACATATGACAACTTATCGTGTACAATTTCTTCGACATGGGGAATATCTCTTTCTTCACCTCCACCAATTGGAACAACAGCAGCAATACCTTGCAATCCCTCAAGTAATTTTAAAAATGCTGTACGTCTTTCGCTTGAACCAGCATATAAAATGACTTTTGACTCTCTATTTCTCTGCTCACAGCTACTACCTGCAATATCATCAAAAGGTAGATGTTTAAATAATCCGGTTTCAAGTGA
>DCTD01000001.1 GCA_002335355.1 Patescibacteria group bacterium UBA1449 | reverse complement strand
AAAGAGTTGAAAGCGGTAGGTTTCTGGATTGGCGGAGCCTTTACGGTGTATACAGTCTTACGGCTGGTAGCAGTCGGCTTACCGCTCCATAAAGTAACACCATTTCCGATTGCTAATGCTTCACTGTTCGAGCGCTTACTCACCATGCCCAAAATCATTGTCTATTNNTTACCTTGAAACACTTATTTTCCCCAAAGACTTAGCCGTTGGCCAGTTTTGGGTGGTAAAAACCGTAAACATGCAGGATGTTTTGTTACCATTGAGTCTAGTAATCCTTGTTCTCTGTGGACTATTTGTTCTAGGAAAACGTATTAAAGAAAACCATGATACGTTGTTTCAACCATTCCTGTTGTTTGGGTTTTGGCTTTGTATAGGAATTGGGCTCCATCTTCATATCATTCCACTTGAGCCAACCGTTGCTGACCGTTGGTTTTACTTTCCAATGGTAGGGGTACTTGGATTAACTGGGATAAGCCTGACAACTTTTGCCACCAAGGATATTGTCAAAAACTCCACATTCCTCAGCATTATAGTTATTCTTCTGGTTTGTCTCTCAGCTCGGACGTATGTCCGCAATAGTGACTGGAAAGACGGGCTAACTCTTTACAGTCATGACACCCAAATCGTTCCTGACAGTTTTGCGTTACACAATAGTCTTGGCTATGAACTCTATAAACAAGGAGAGTTGGCTAAAGGAGCTGAACATATTAAACGCTCAACTGAACTGGTGCCTGGGTGGAGTACTAGTTGGAACAACCTGGGAGTAGTCCATGCCAATCAAGCTCTAGAAACACAAAGTAGTACCGACATTGATCAAGCCAAAGCCTGTTTTCAGCGCGCTATTGCCATTGATGGTCTGTACTTAGCCTACGAGAATCTGGCCAACATCCTCGTGTATCAGGAAGACCCGGAAGCGGCTGAGTTTGTTAAAGCAGCACTCCAACGCTTCCCAACCAATCCAACCTTGTGGTTTTTTACGTCTCAAATCCAGTACAAACAAGGAAATATTCAATCAGCCGTTACCGCCGCTCAAAACGCCTATCAGTATCGCCCCTCTGAACAAAACTACCGTTGGTATGAGTTCCTTAGCTCTCAAACTAAACCAACTCAGTAATTTTTCATTGGAAATGCTTGCATAAGTGGCTATAATAGACTTCATGAAATTTGGAATTCCTTCACTACTTAAGAGACGTTGGTTTCAGTTCGTACTGGTACTTCTAGTTATTTTTGGTGGGTACTTCTACTGGCAGAATAGCCAAAAACAGGCTACTGCTGAAACAACCTATGTAGTCCAAGCCAAAGATCTGAAACAGTATGTGACCACATCAGGCAAAATTACTGCCCAAAAACAAGCCAGTGTCCGGTTTCAGACTGGAGGCATGTTGAGTTGGGTAGGGGTAAAAAAAGGTGACATGGTCAAACAGTGGCAAGCGTTAGCGAGCCTTGACCAACGAGAACTAGAAAAAAATCTTAAAAAATCCTTACTGGCTTATTCAAACCAACGGGCAGATTTTGACGAAATGACCATGGAAACCTACAATGACGATGTCTTAGATGAAACTATAAAACGGATTCTACAAAAAAACCAAAACAATCTTGATTCAGCGGTAGTTAATGTTGAACTGGCTGATTTAGCCAAACAATACGCTACCATTTACTCACCAATCGATGGGGTTGTCGTCAAAGCCACTGATGAGTATGCCGGAGTTAATGCTTCTGCTACCACTGAGTATGTCATTGTTGATCCCGCAACTTTGCGTTTTTCAGCTGAAGTTGAAGAACTGGATATTGGCAAAATAAAAGTTGGTGATTCTGCCTCAATATATTTAGACGCATTTCCGGAAGCAACAATTAGTAGTACCATTAGCGCTATTGAGTTTACCCCTACTAAAACCACCAGCGGCAATACTGCTTACTTAGCTCACTTTGCTTTAGCCCTTGACAGCCGTTACCGGCTAGATATGAACGGTGATGTCCAGATTCTTACCAATCAACGCTCCCAAGTTTTATCCGTACCGATCGATGCTGTTATTGAAAAAGATGGTGCCAAGTTCGTTACAGTTAAAAGAGATAGTAAAAAGGAAGAAGTTAGTATCGAAACGGGATTAGAAACTGATGAAGAGTATGAGGTTATACAGGGTTTACAACCGGGTGATACCATAATTATCCCCGAGTAACACCTAGATAGGGGAACACGAATGGCAAAACCAATTCTTCAAGTCGAACACGTTTCAAAAGTTTATGAACTGGAAGGGTTATCAGTTACCGTTTTGGATGATGTCTCCTTGAGTATTAATGAAAATGAGTTTGTTTCTATCATTGGTCCCTCAGGATCAGGTAAGTCAACTCTTATGCACATTATTGGTGCCCTTGATACACCAACAAGAGGTATAGTCAAGATTGACGGTGAGGATATTGCTCACCTCAGTGAAAACCAGTTAGCCCATATCCGCAACCAAAAAGTTGGATTTGTTTTCCAGCAATTTAATCTACTAGCAAAGACTTCGGCAGTGGATAATGTCCAAGTACCACTTATTTATGCCGGTATAAGTAACAAGGGTGCCCGTGAGCAACGGGCAAAAGACATGCTCATAAAAGTCGGGCTTGGTGACCGGCTCAAAAACTTTCCTAATCAACTTTCAGGTGGTCAACAACAGCGGGTAGCCATTGCCCGGGCACTTATTAACAATCCATCAATACTATTAGCCGACGAACCGACGGGTAACCTGGATACGAAAACAGGCAAAGAAATCTTGGAGATGTTTAAACAGCTTCATAAGGAAGGTCATACGGTTATTATCGTGACCCATGATATGGATGTCGCCAAACAAGCCAAACGGCAAATATGTATTAAAGACGGGAGAATCGTAAGTAAACTATAAGAACACGTCATCTTTAAGCATGACCGGGTACTATGATTGAAATTTCTGAAATCCTCGAACTCGCATGGCAGTCTTTATGGCGCAATAAACTGCGGTCTGCTCTAACGATGCTTGCTATGATTATTGGCGTTTCTTCCGTCATCATGCTGATCTCAATCGGAGCCGGTTTTCAGTCATATATCGCTAAACAGTTTGAAGATTTGGGCTCTAACTTAATCTACGTGATGTCGGGAAAAATCGAGACAGGCGGATACAGCGGACAACTTAACTTAGATGCCAAAGACGTCAGTGCCCTTAACCGTATCGGCTATCCCATTAAAGACGCAATTGGTGAAGTCGAGGTACTCTCTACGGTAAAAAACCGAGGTGAAGAAAAGTATACCCAAATTACAGGCCTTGACGATAAAGGGGTTAAGGTTCTTAACTTTGTCGTAGAAAAGGGGAGAACCATTAGTGCTGGTGATGTGAGCAAGAGTTCACGGGTGGCTGTAATTGGAGCCAAAGTAGCCACAGAACTGTATCAGACTGAAAGCCCCGTTGGTAAGTCAATTATGATCCAATCTTCAAAATACCGAATAATTGGAGTTATGGAGAAAAAAGGTGGAGGGATGGGGATGAGCATGGATGATGTTGTTATTATCCCACTAACCACATTCCAAAGTCAGTTTGACCAAGATAAATACACTATGCTGGCAGCAACAGTGTATAACAAAGATGATATGGAAGTAGCTAAAAAAAAGATTGAAGAGGTCATGCTTAAAAACCATGACAAGGATGAATTTACCGTTGCCGGACAGGAAGAACTGCTGGGAACCATTAACCAAATCCTGGGGATTCTAACGGCAGGTTTAGGAGGTATTGCCGCAATTTCACTCTTGGTTGGGGGAATTGGCATTATGAATATTATGTTTGTGACCGTCACTGAACGGACTAAAGAAATCGGTCTGCGCAAAGCCTTAGGTGCCAGACCACGTGATATCCTGATTCAGTTTTTAATTGAAGCTATAACCTTAAGTTTTGTGGGTGGTAGTATCGGTATTCTCTTAGCCTTAGCAGGATCTGTTGCCATGAGTGCCTTTATTTCTTCAGAAGTGACACCTCACGCCATCTTGTTAGCCTTTGGCTTTTCATCAGCTATCGGGATTATCTTTGGCGTAGTTCCAGCCTGGAAAGCTGCCAAACTAGATCCCATTAAAGCCTTACGGTACGAATAAACATTCTCTGATATAATACGTGTCTGTTACTATCTGGATATATTACTCAATGCAAATTTCAAAGCTTAAAACTAAATCTTAAAACCATAAAGTTTTTAGTTTTTAAGCGCTAGTTTTGATTTTTGAGATTTGACTTTTGAGTTTTGAACATATGGCTACTAACAAATCAGTAAAACAAAAATCGGACAATCAGCCAAAATTTGATTCCGCACTATCATGGCTGCCTAAGAAAACCTTTGAACTCGAAATTACTATCCCCAAAGAAACTGTCCAAAAAACCTATGATCATCTCTTAGACCATGCAGTTGAGGACACTACCATAAAAGGGTTTAGAAAAGGTAAAGCACCACGCAATTTAGTCGAAAAAGAAATCGGAAAAGCCAAACTCTATGAAGAAGTTGTCCAACATGTTGTTTCAGCTGCCTACTATGAAGCAATCCAAAAGCATAACTTACGACCTATCGTCAACCCAGTGGTAACCCCGCTGTCAATGAAAGAAGACGAAGACTGGAAAGTCAAAGCCACATCATGTGAAGTGCCTGAAGTTAAACTGGGTAAATACCAGGAAGCTATCCGTGGCTTAAAAGCAAAAAAATCGCTCTGGACACCAGATAAAGGGGAGAGTAAGGAAAAAGTCCAGGAAGCCGAGCAGTACCAACCAACACTGGATGAGATCTTTGATGAACTGCTTAAAAATGCTGAAGTCGAGATTTGTGATATGTTACTTGATTCTGAAACCCAAAGACTTATAGCTCAGTTTGTTGACCAGGTAACCGCTGCCGGTATTACCGTGACTCAGTACCTTGAGAGTAAAGCTAAAACTCAAGAACAACTCAAAGCTGAATATCGAGAGTCTGCTGAAAAGACATTGAAACTGGAGTTTATCTTAGCTGAAATTGCCAGAAGCAACAAGATTGAGGCCACAGCGAAAGAAGTTGAGGATTTAATCACTACTACTCAAGACCCATATGCAAAGAAACAACTACAGTCTGATGAACAAAAATCATATCTGGCACTCTTAATCCGCAAGCAAAAAACCATTGATTATCTTAAAAGCCTATAGTATAATGTAGGTATAATCAAATTTGAGGTTTTTGCTTGAAAATTTCCGAATTTTCTGATACAAAGACATCAGACCACCGTAAACTGGTCTTATTTTTGTAACTGCCTGCACTTTTATGAGTGACCCATTTAAGATGAGTTCACCATTACCGCAGAGTTCGAACAACAAAAAACAAAACTCACAAGCAAGCAGCTTTCTGGAAGCCTTACGCGNNACTGCTACTTCTGGTGTTGCCAGCAGCGCATTTGACCAACTTCGCGGCAGTGAGACAAACCCAACTCCTACCCAAGAAGCAGGTAACCCTATTGACACTGTTCCCTTTAACTTTGCCGAGTTTTTAAAAATGCGAGAAGCCAGGATCCGCCAGCAAGAGCGGGAAATGGCTAATCAGCAACACCGCACCGAAACGATAATTTTCCATCAAAAAGAGGAACGGGCTAAACAGGAAATTGAAGTCATCAAAGCGGAAATAAAAAAGATTATTGAAAGTACCGCAGAAGTTTCCGCCGAACTCTATGAAGCCGAACAATCAGTCATGGCCAATACCGTTGAAGTTGGTACCTACCAAATTAACTTCTTTGAACGCATCAGACAGTTATTGATTGTTGTTAGAAAACGCCTCTCAGAATCTCAGCATTGGCTAGAACAGTTTAATACTCGAAGCGCCAAAAAATCATACTACTGGGGACAAGTTAAAAAGTCCGGCACCAAGTACATGCTCTCCCAAGAACGCTACATGGCCACTCAAGCCGGATAACTTTTTTTTAAGTCAATTTTTACTATGAAAAATCCAGAATTTGGTAACCCTATTGATCATGAAAGAGATCAGCTTTTAAAACAAGTTAAAGAATGTTGTGTCCAATTGTTAGAAAAAGGTAAACCTCGGTCAAAATTGAAACAGGCAATTAGAAACATCGGGGAAACTGTTAAAAAATTTAACTTTGAGAGAATTAACTCACCATTTGATATGACAGTTGGTAGAGTCTTTGAGTGTGATTACTATGACCCTGATGATGCAAGAACCAGACATGCCGTAGTTTCAAGTTCAGAAAAAACCCCTGAAACATCTGAATGGATTCGTATCCAAAGAGATACATATACTACTGGCCGAAGAGTATTAGACCAGAAGCAACTCGAATCGTTGGTAATTAGGGGCGATGAAATATTAGTATTTGAGGATTGGCGAGGTGGTAAAGATAGTCTATCAAAACCAACTATTGTAATCGAATGTGATGATTATGGCGAGATTGAATACCCTAATCCAAGAATAGCAAATACTAATGAAATTAAGCAATATCTGAAGCTATTGAATATCCTCCAGGCAAATTAGTTATTTTTCCTCTTTTTGCCCCCTGTCTGAAGTTGCCCCTCAGTCATAGCCAACAATTTCCCTAACTCCTCAAGTAATTTCTTGGCATGCCCCCGGCTCATACCGATTCTGGAGACAATCCGCAACCGCGGTCCAACGCTTTGGCAGACATCGAGCNNCTCATGATTACGTTATCAGTATATAAAACCGGTGTGGCTTCAGGATTAATATCAATAGCCAACGGTTGACGGGTTGGTTCTGGTTGTTTTTGATTCATAAAAAATTCCTTTTAAAAATTAATTATTTATTAAGCGTAACTTCC
>DCTD01000046.1 GCA_002335355.1 Patescibacteria group bacterium UBA1449 | reverse complement strand
GCATACCCAAAGTCAAACAGATCCCCAATTTCTGTATACGTTAAACCAGTAACTTCACTCAGTGTCGTTGGTGATTCAAATTGGTGCTTGGAAATTTTGCCGCGATAGACTCTGCCATCATCTAAGGCAACGTCAACTAAGTACCACTGGTGTTTCCCTTGCTTATCGGTTTCATTCTCAATCTTTAAGACTGTTCCCATGATGCCGTTATAAATGCCAATCTGCCAATTATTTTTTAAACATATCAACCGGTCACCGACAACCGGAGTAGGGGAGTAAAGCTCCCGTTGGCTTCTGATTTGTTGATTCAGTTTCGTCCGGGTCCAGTTCATACCCACCAAAAAAAGGGTGTCTTCATTCCAGGATTCAAGCTGAGTTTGCATAATGCTACCAATATCAGGATCCTGACGGGAGTACTTTATGACACCATTCCCAAACTTTTTTACCGGTATAAAACCAGTTTCTCGAATAACTTGGGATATGGTGATAATTGGGCTGGTTGCAGCCTGTCGGTGGATTTGCTCCAACCGGATATCAGGTGACTGCATAAGAGAAAAGTTTTCACCAATAGGCGGTAACTGGCCGTGATCCCCAGCAGCAATGATAGGCACACCAAAACTGAGCAGATCTTCCCATAATTGAGAGCTTATCATTGACGCTTCATCAATGATAATGAGGTCGTATTCTAGATAGTACCGTTTCTCCCAACGGACATCTTTCTTATCGCTTTCAGTTCTTACTTCGTAAATAAGGCTATGGATAGTACTGACTTTATCCTGTTTAAACAAAGCGTTTTGTTCAAGAATATTTTGGTAAAGTACTTGTGTTGCCTTACCAGTAAACGCACAAAAGGCTACTTTTAGTTTAGGATACTTTTTATGAAGTTGGTGGCGTAAAACTGCTAAAAGTGTAGTCTTCCCTGTCCCAGCAAAGCCACCAAGNNAATGTATTGTTTATCAGGATTTTTGTACCATGAAAGTAACCGTTCCAGTGCAGTATGTTGATCAGTGGTTGCAAGTACATTCATGCCAATATCTTACCATCTCTACTTACCAAACCAGCGTTGATAATTAAACCAGAGCAAAAAGGTAACAGTTAGTATGGCAATAAGGGTAACGATCCACGTAAACGCAAATGGATTATCAGCAAATGGTAAGCGTACATTCATGCCAAATAAGCTTCCGATAACTGTTGGTATGGTGAGTAAAATGGTAATGAGTGTNNAGTTTTATTTAAACTATTGGTAAACATTATCTGATACGAATCCCGTAAGCTAACAATGCTTTTTAAACTAACCTTACATAAGTTTTCAGACTGGCTAATATCGATTAACAAATCTTCAAATAAATCGTGATCCTCTTGGTACTGTTTTACATATCCCCCAGATAGTAAGGTTTGAAACATCGTTTTCATAGGTGACAAAGCAGATAAGTATTGGTTTAATATTTCTTCATTCTTTATCAGCAGTTTAATGTCTTCCGGACTTACCTGTTCCAATTGCCGTTTTTGTCTAATTACCCGATCGCTGACTTTTTTTATCTCTAAAGTAAATTCTCTGGATACTTGTAGCAGGATTGATAATAGTAACTTTGATAGCTGCGTAGTGACAAGATTAGTAGGCTTTTTTAATAGGGTAGTAATTAACGGACTTTCTTTTGAAGAAATGGTTACCAAACATTTTGAGGTAACAATGATTGTTAAAAGTTCAGTAAAAAGATTATTATGGTTTTCTTCAGGATAGCGGACAAAGATGAGCAGCTTTCCATCCTGCCGTTCAATCCGAGGGATTTCATACACATCTAAACTATCCTGCAAATCCGTGTATTCTAAACCAAACTGCTGGGCAATTGTTTCTAAGTCTTGTGGGGTGGCATTAACGACATTTGTCCAACTACCTGAACGAATCGTATTGATTTCTTTTAACTTTTTGTTTCTTATCGTTTTAAAATACGTCGATATCATGATGAGTCAAACTATTTATTTATAATGTGGGAAAAATACTATTTCAGTAGTAGTGTAATTATACCTTACCCAAAGAACTTTTGCACAAAAGTGAAGATAGTAAAGGCACCAAAAAAGAGAAAAGCAAAGCTCATGATTGTTACCCGTAGATAATTTGGTTGCACTGGTTTAGGCAACAAGGTCTTATTAACCCAAACAGTTAAGCCGATATGGACAAACATGGCTGCAGCATTAAGTGTTGCTGCTAAGATAATCAAAGCCAACGGTTCAGTAAAACCAACACTTAATACGATAATTCCAGCCATAATCTGAAGCCATAAGAAAAAGTAAAAATATTTTCCTAAGTATTTTGCTGGAAACAGAGACTTAGAAAGCAAACTGATATTCTCAGCCATAATCCGGCTGGTCGCTTCAAAAACTGTCAACTGAGTTGCAAATAAAGTAATGGCAATAACCAGCAAAAACGCTACCCCAATTACCGGCATAATGCTTTGACTGATAGCAGTATATTCAAGCAACAAGAAAGTAATCCCCTCTGCTAGTCCAGGATTTCCATAGGCTGCATTATAGGAAAGAAGACAAAGTAAAATTATGGTCACCAAACCGGTAAACCAGAAGATAAGACCATGTTCTAAGTTAACTAGCCGCCACCACAACTGAAACTTATTTAATTCGCCTGAAGTCATAGGAAATGTTGTTCCTGTTAACGTAATTGCTTCTTGAGACTTTTGAGCAANNGTGAGCAAAAAAACTTTTAATACTTTTTGCATACTTGCCCATACCATACCCTTTATCTTTAACGTAAAACGACTGAGCTAAGTTGAGATTACCTCCTGCCCCAGAGTAGGCAAGACCAGCTAAAAATGAAGCCAACGATATTCCAGCCGGTAACAACCAATAACCGTTACCCTGTCCTGTTAATCCTGAAATAACCACACTGACACTGTCAGGTTCTGCCAACCATAAACTTAAACCAAAGATAAAGGGAACACTAACAAGTATGAGTGTTTTTTGGAGTGTTTCCAGAGTTTTATAGACCGTCGATCCAAGAGACAAAATAATGCCAATCAGGATTAGTTCAGCAATCCCAATCCAGGCATGATTCACAGTTCCAAACGCGCTACTGATAATCTTAGCTGAGGTAGTAACAAGACCCGGCCATAACCAGGGAACAAACGTAGACAATAAAAACCAAAACGGCAACCAGCGGCTTTTTCGCCAAAATCCCACAAAGATGCTTTCGCCTTTAACCAAGGCATAACGTTCAATCTCCATGTTCATAAAAAACTGGAGCGTTAACCCAAGCGCTGCCGCCCAAATAATGCCCATCCCGTAGTTAGCCACAAGATAGGGCCAGACAATGAGCTCGCCACTGCCAAGACCAAGACCTAAGAAGATAAAACTGGGTCCAACCAACTTGAGGAAGTTCGGCGGTTTGGGCAGAGTTTTGTGGGCAGTCATTACCAATTCAATACCGATTTATATATGTGTTTTCTATTGTGACTGGTTACGAACAACTATGTCAACTCCAATTGGCTTATGTACATCTATTAAGAATTCGTTCTCATCAGTAAATTGAATTCAAAATTACTTCTTTTTACTCATAAACGGTAAGACGTCTTTATACAAAACATAACCCGTGATAGCTAAGCCTAAGAAGACACCACCAAGCGTTAGCCAAGGCATAGTATTAAAACGTTGATCCAACCAAACTCCACCAGCAATACAGATAACCAGTGGAGCT
>DCTD01000009.1 GCA_002335355.1 Patescibacteria group bacterium UBA1449 | reverse complement strand
ACGCTTACGGAAGCCACTACCATTCAACAAGGGAACAACGATTTAACTTTTAACTTAAATGGAACGGGTGATTTTCGAGTTCAAGATAATGGTGCCGATGTTTTGTTTGTAAGAGATGATGGTAATATTGGCATTGGGACCACTAGCCCTTTAAATTTATTCACGATACTGCAAACTACAGCTGTCGGTTCAGCACTCAATATTACCCGTGACTTAGCAGCAGCTTCAACTGACAACCCAGTAGTTAAAATTATTCAAGATAATGCTGGCGATGACCAGCCAGTGTTTTATATCCAAAACGATGGAACAGGCTATGGTTTCGATATCTATAACCCTGGCTCTGGAGTTCCATTACATATCAATAATACAGCCGGTTCAACCTCTTTATTTATTGAACACGGTGGTACTGGTCCAGGTATTGACCTTTACTCAAATGTTGGCAGCAGTGCTAACAACAGTCTATTCAAACTTCATGCTGATAACAGTAGTTTTGATCAAACAGTTATGTCTCTATTAAACGATGGTGTTGCCAGTGCTTTAGATATTTATTCAAATACTGATTCAACAGCTACTAATCCCCTTGTAAAGATAAGTGCTGATAACACTGGTTTTGACCAGGATGTAATCCTGCTTCAAAATGACGGCACAAGCAATGGTTTGGAGATCTATAACACTGGTTCTGGTACAGGGCTATACCTAAACAACACAGGAACAGGCACTGCCCTCTCAATCCTTGGCAGTGGCACTGCTAATCTGGCAAGTTTTGATACTACAAACGCCTCAGCTAATGGCTTAGCACTTGATATCCAATCCAATGCTACCGATAAATACGCACTGTCTATATCCTCAAACAATGGGGCAATAAAGGGCTTATATGTCAGAGCCGATGGCAATGTTGGTATTGGCACTACATCCTTAGAACAAGCCCTTACTGTCGTTGGAAATATTCAACTAGGGATAGCTGATGGCACTAACTCAATCCTTTTTGATAACGGCACAGCTAACAATGCCGGTATCCGATATGACAGCTCAACTGATAAAATGCAGTTTTCTCATGATGGTTCAACTTGGAGTGATATTGGTTCTGCCTACACAGCAGGTAATGGATTGTGGCTTGATTCATCTACGTTTAAGTTAGGTGGAGCCTTAACTGCTGCCACCACCATTGATACGGCTGGGTTTAATCTTGCATTTTCAGGCACAGGTAATATTGGTATTGGTACCACTAACCCAACTTCACAACTCCATGTTTCAAGTACCTCAACATCCACCAGTTTCTCAGGCTTTAAACTCAGTTGGGAACCACAGTCAGGTATTACGACAACGAACGATCTCTTTGCCATAAATATTGGCAGTAACGGCAATGCTAACACGCTTTTCAACGTCTTGGATAATAACTCTTCACTCTTCTCAGTCTCAGAAACGGCAGTTACTTCAAACGTGCCAGTCAATTTCGCTGCAGCCGGAGATGTTTCAGTAGCATATGATTTGGTCTTTAATAACCCATCGTATTCAGCCATTAAAAGTTCCGCGCCTCTCTATTTACAAGCTGGTGAAGTTTTCAACTCATCTGATCTAGTGCTACAAACCTATAATGCTGGAGATATAGTATTAGACGCTCCTGGTGGAGTTACCATGACGCAAGCTCAAGCCTGGACTTTGGCTTCCTCCACCACTGCTTTAAATATCCAATCCGGTTTGCTTAATCTCGATACGACTAATACCCGTGTGGGTATCGGGACAACCAACCCAACTGCCAAGCTTTCTATCGGTGGAGCCAGCTCGGTCATTTCCAATGCATCAGGTGATATTACCCTTGATCCAGCTTCAGGTAATGTTTCCCTGGCAACCCATAACCTGACCAATGTTGGCTCAATTGCCATGTCCAGTTCACTTACTACTACCAGTTCTATTGGTATTGGAACGACTAATCCTAGTAAATTGTTGGAATTAGTAGGTAATACCGCCTCAAGCACAGTTGCTGACTTTAAAAACCTAGGGGATAATACTAACCGTTATGGTATTGCAATATTTGCTGGAGCTAATGACCAGTCTACAGGTACCCACTACTATCTTACTGCCCGAGACCCCAGTGGCAATGAAGAAGGTGGTTTAAGAAAAAATAGTGGCACCGTTGAGCTCTACAGCATTTCTGATGCCCGGCTAAAAACTAATATTACTGATACAAATCTTAATGGTTTGGATATAATCAACAGTCTTACAGTGAGAGATTTCGTTTTTACTGAAAACACTCAAGTGCCTCAGGTCGGATTTATTGCACAAGAAGTACAAGCAGTGTATCCAAGAGCTGTTGCCCCTGGAACTGACGGTTACTTACAGTTAAGTACCAGTGCTTTCATTACCCCAATGGTCAAAGCCATTCAAGAACAGCAGTCACAAATTCTTACCCTTACTGCTCAAACTGATTCACTGCTTTCTACTTTGTCTGGTTTTGATCCAGTAGCCGTTGCTGCGGCCATTGATAACATCGGCACCAGAACAACTGAACTGGAAAAACAAATGGATACCGTTATCCAACGTCTAGCCGCCACTCAAGAAGCTACTGCTAGTCCATCAATTTCCCAATCAGCGGTTTTTGCCGAGATGGAGTCACGACTCGTCACCATGAAAGAAGCTTCTATTAGTGGTAATCTCAGTGTTGCCGGCAGTGCTACCATCTCCGGAGAACTCTTTGCCGAGTCAGCTAGAATTAAAAGACTCCATGCTGAGACCATTGAGGGCCTGGATGAGAAAGTGGCTCAAGCAACTGCTTCCACATCGGCTACTTTAAACCAAGCCTTAACCGATCTCCAAACTGAAGTTGCCTCTTTATCAGCCCAAATTAAAGAACAACGCCTTACTGACCCAAGTTTAACTGCTTCTGCCTCTGCCCTGCTGGCCGGTACTGAACTTACTGATCCTAGTGGAGATACGATCATTGCTATCGACCAACCGTANNCCGACCGTTTTCTTAGACAAAGCTCTCTTTAACGGTGGTATCTTTGCCACCGGCGATTCCTTGTTGACTACCACCAGTATCGACGGTGTTTTAACTGTCTTTACTAACACTAATCCAGATCAACATTTGACGATGAGTGCTACCGAGATCACTGCGGTTGGTGGATTCCTCAACTTACAAGCCAATGGCCTCCATGGTATCTCACTGCTTGGAGATAAAGTAACAATTGATCCTCTAGGGAATATGCAGATTGCCGGTAATGTTGCCATTAAAGGGAAACTTGATGTTGGACAAAGAATAACTGGTGAGCAAATGGTTACCACTTCGCTTGAAGCCACCGGTAGTGCTGTTTTAGGTGAGACAACTATTAAAGATTACAAAGCAGTATCTGGTAAATCAGTTGGTACGAATCAAATCAAAACAGGAGCAAAATCTGTTACCGTGGCAACGACATTAGTTAAACCTACCTCGAGGATCTTAATTACCCCCACAGTGGAAACAACTCTCCCCTTATCAGTGACTAGTAAAGTTGATAGTGAAAGTTTTACGGTCAGTATAGCCACACCAGCAGAGACAAACCTTACCTTTGACTGGTTTATCATCAATGAAAGCATTCCCTACTAACCTATATAATTATTTTGCACTATGGTGCGTCAAAGTAAACTAAGTAATCAGCCTAAACAGATTTTGTTGACTTCCATAAACTTAAAACTGTTTGGCAGTCTCATTGCCATAACGATCGGTGTACTTGGGTATCTGGTGTACAACACGCATTTTTCAACTGCACAGTCAGAAGTTAAAACATCTCAAGACATTATTGCCAAAGTTGGACAAGAAGTAATTTACAGACAGAGTGTAAACAAACTTGTTGCTTCAAATAAATATAACTACCAGGAGTATCCAATTGACCGAGAAAAGGTTTTAGCTGATGAACTTATCTCCAGCTCAATAATATTACAAGGGGCTGCTGCTGACCAATTAATCTCACTTGACCCTCCAGTCTTTAACTCACCCTCTATGGATGTGAATAAACGATTTGAATTGGTTAAAAAAGCTCAGGCAGCGGTTGATGAAATGTCAGGTTCAATTGATGTTACGGTTTTCAGTATCTGGTTTAATGACCCTAGTTCACCATCAGCAGACTATAAAGTTTCAAAAAACACTGCCTATCAAAGATTGAATACTATTTTTAACAAAGTCAAACGTAAACAGGTTACCCCGGAACAAGCGCTGGACGAACTTCGTGCTGACACCTCGTTAACCAAGATTGACCCTAACTATCAATCCCGGATTGGAACCCGAATGATGATAAAAAGCGGTAACCCTATTACTTTTGACGAGGATTTTGACAATATCTTATGGAATCTAAGTAACGGTGAAATTTCTGATATCTTTTTAGCTAAAAGTAATACTTTTGATACCCAAGGCACCATTACTGGCCAAAAGGTTGAGACCGCTTATCTTTTTGGTGTAGTCCATAATAAGAAAACAGGAACATACTATCAAAACTATAATCAGTGGCTTGAAGAAAAAAAGAAACAATATGAGGTTATTCGTTACTAGACTACTACCGTTTTTGTTGACAGTTGCTCTTGGATTTGCTTTTACAAGTAAAGTAGAGGCAGTCGATTATGGTGGAGCTGATTTTACTCCCACCAATGGCTCAACTCTATCAGGAGACTACACCAATATCCGTAATTTTACTGTTACTTTAGGCTATACTGTTTATTTCTCAAATACCACTACCATTAGTGCTCAGAATGCGTATGTCTATGGTACTTTATACGGCACAGCAAGAGGTTCAGGAGGAGGTAGCGGAGGTTCAAGTGGATGTAACTATGGAAGTGCTGGTAGCGGAAGTGGAGGTGGAGGAACAACAAACTGTAATGGTGGTGGTAAAGGTGGGGGTGGAGCTTCTTACGGAGCTTCAGGTGGACAGGGAGGTTATAGCGGTGGCAGTCCTGGAAGCATATATGGTGATAACAGTACTTCTAACACTGCTGGTTCAGGCGGCGGTGGTGGAGGTGGCGGAAGTACTGGAGATTATGGTGCATGTGGTGGTGGCGGTGGTGGAGGTGGTACTGGAGGAGCTGGTATTTATCTTAGTGCTTCTAATACGTTTACGGTTTCTGGTTCAGTTGTTTCTAACGGTTCTGGAGGAAGTAGTGCTGGAAACGGTTGTGGCGATCAGGATTCTGCAGGTGATGGTGGTGGAGGTGGAGGTGGTGGATCAGGTGGAAAGATCATTCTATACAGTACCGGTACTCTCACTTTGACAGGATCTTCATACACAGTTAATGGAGGGGCTGGAGGCCAAGGAGGTTCTGGAGGAGGAACAAACTCAGAGTGTCGTTGCGGGGGTACGGCCGGTCATGGTGGTGGTGGTGGTGGAGGAGGCAGAATTGTAGTCCAACATGCTTCTGTAACCGGTACAGGGTCATACTCTCTTTCAGGCGGTGCTGCCGGTCCGGGAGGTATCACTGACAGTTATGGACAGGATAGTTGTCACTTATATAACACTGGATCTCCAGGTTCAGCCGGATCTTCAGGGACTGCTTCTGTTACTTCTTTTCCCAACTGTGATAGTGGCGTTAGTTGCGGAGCCTGCAATGCCACCTGTACCAGTGGCACCCAAACCTGTACCTATACTACCTACTCTGGTGGTGGTTACTGCATCCAAACCAACTTTGAGCAAAGCTGTCCTCCCTCTACCTCCGGTGTTTGTACTCCTATCAGCTGCAACCTTGATGATGGTAATAAACCTACAAGTGCTATTGTCCGTTGGCCGGATGGCACGGATGAAGATCTCTATCGAATTCAAAGTAACGTTGATAATGCAGGATTTGGTAGTGACCAAACCACAGCCGCTAATACTACTTTTTACACTGATAACACAACTACTACATCACATACGTACCAGTATCGGGTCAGAGCTGAGACTAGTGGAGGGCTAGTTGGCCCCTGGTGTACAACCTCAACCGTCTCCTATCAAATTGGAGACTTTAACTTTGAGGGAATTGATATTGAGGGAATTGATATTAGGTAATTAAATATGATATTACATTTTTTAAAACCATATAAGAATCGTTTTGTTCTACTTGTTAGTATATTGGTTGTTGGAATGGTTTTGTTTTTAATCTACACTCGGGTAGTTTTAGCAGCGACTATCACTTGGGATGGTGGTGGAACAGAGGTTAATTGTCTAGGAACTTCTAACAACTGGTCCTGTCAATATAATTGGTCAACAGATACAGTCTCTACCACTACTGATGAGTCACCGAATGGTTTTACTATTCAATTCAGTACTCCCCAAAGTAAAGATCTCGAACTTTCATGGATTGCTATGAGATTCAAAAACTAAGCATACCGATTATGCCAAAAACGAGTTACTTATTACATCGTATACCCATAAAACTTCACATAAGACTCATGATTATGTTCTTGTTATTCAGTCTTACTTTGGGAACAGTAATTTTTTCTCTCTTAAACTCCCAGTTAGCTGAAGCTACCTGGTGGAATGATTCTTGGCGGTTTCGGGTAGCTATTCCAATAACGAACAACACTACCGCTGAAAGTAATGTATACATAAGTTTAACTGGAGCTAATGATATTGATACCTCTGACTCAACAAAATTTCAGGCTGATTGTGGTGACATTAGATTTACCAAAGAGAATGGAGAACTTTTACCCTACTACATTGACTCAGGTTGTGGCACCACTGATACTATAATTAATGTTAACTTTGATACTTTTCCAGCAGGAGCTCAAACCATCTATCTTTACTATGGTAACCCTTCAGCTGATAACGGATTTTCATTAAATGATTTTTCTACCCAAGCCTCTAACTATTCTTTTGGATCAAGAGGTTCTGAAGAAAAAGGACCAGGACTAATAGTCTACTGGAAATTTGATGAAAGTTATGGTGATACTGCCCAGGACTCAACTGACCAGAATAACGATGGTACTTTGGTAGGTACAACCAAACCTGCTTGGAAAGAAGAGAGTTTGTGTGTTATGGGTAAGTGTTTATACTTTGAAGGTACTAGTGCCTCTGTTACAGTTGCTAACACTGTCTCTGATGTTAAAACTATCTCCTTTTGGATAAAACCAAAAACCACTACCCAATACCTCTTGGATTTAAATGGCTCTGCCTATATCTGGGCCAATAATGGGACAGTCACTGCCGAAAGCTTTACTTCACCCACCATCTACGTCAACGGCAGACAAACCTCTATCATTGAAGCTAATAAATGGCAGCATATTGTAGTCACCACCAACACAGGGATTTCTGCTTCAGCAATCAAAGTTGGCAATGTCTCTACCAATTACCTAAATGGGTTTATTGATGAAGTTAAGTTTTATCAGTCTGCCCAAACAGCCGCCCAAGTCAAAGTCGACTACAACAACAACTCTTCAGCAGCTTTTGGTAGTAGTTCCGAAGCTTTTTTTAGCAAAGGACTAGTTGGCTATTGGATGATGGATGAAAGTTCCACCCCTTCTTTAGATTCCTCCGGAAACGGAAGAAACGGTACTTGGAACGGGGGTGTTAGTGCGGTTGTCGGCAAGTTTGGCAACAGCACAAGCTTTGATGGTGACAATGACTATATCAGTTTCGGCACCACTGATCCTTTGTCAAATAAGTCAACCGTTACCTTTACCGCCTGGGTCTACTTGGATAAAGTTACCGGTGACCAGAACATCTTCCAAAAAGACGCAGCTCTCGCCAACCAAGGTTGGGCAGCTTATCTAAACGGAACCAGCATGGGTTTTTATGCTGACCCTACGCCAAAAACTGTTGAAGCCTCTCTTGCTACAGGCATTTGGTACCACCTAGCCTGGGTCTTTGACTCCGGAATAGTCTATTACTACAAAAATGGCGTGTTACTGGGCAGCCAAACAGGTTTTGTAACTCAGTTAGTTAACGAAGGGGCTACTTTTGCTTTAGGGTTAAAACTATCTGACAGTAGTGGTGATCTTGACGGGAAACTTGATGAAGCAAGGATTTACAACCGAGTTCTTTCCCAAGCGGAAATTAAAGACCTCTATGAATGGGCACCGGGACCGGTTGGATACTGGAAAATGGACGAAAGTTCGTGGAACGGCACCTCTGGTGAGATCAAGGATTCATCAGGCAATAATCTAAACGGTACTGCCACCAACGGAGCTTCTATAAGCCAGGGAAAATATGGAAAAGCTGGTAGTTTTGATGGCAGCAATGATTATGTAACAATTTCTGATAACAGTTTATTGGAACCTGCCAATGATATGACGTTATCAGCTTGGGTTTATCTTGATCAACTGTCTTCTGTTAAGGGCGAATATCAATACTTCGCTTATAAACAGTACGACTCATCACCATGGAAAGCGTATGCACTTTATACTGATGTTACTAACGATACATTGTGCGCGAATTGGGTTAACAGTAGTGGCACAGAATCATTTCGCTGTAGTAACGCAGTTTTAGCTATTAACACTTNNTATTAACGGTGTTTTAGACAACGGTTGGAGTGATGTCAATCCAAGTGGGGTTTTACTAAACCAAGATGGAGAACTACGTTTTGGTGCAGTGGCTAGTAATGACAAAAGGCTTGATGGAAAGATCGATGAAATGAGACTCTATAATTATGCCCGAACCCAAAAACAGATTGTTTCTGATATGAGTACCGGACATCCTATTGTGGGCTCTGCTGTTGGGTATTGGAAGTTTGATGAAGGGTATGGTGATGAGGTCAATAACTCTGGTAACGGCGGTTCTGTTTTAAATGGTGATTTAGCAGGCAGTAGTGAGTGCCCTGGGACTGCTGCCTGTCCAACTTGGACTCAATCTGGTAAGTTTGGCCGGGCTTTATCCTTTGATGGAAGTGGTGACTATATTAGTTTGGGTAGTAATCCAGCGCTTCAGATAAGAGAAGAGATGACTATTTCGGTCTGGTTCAAATTAAACGGTAATTACAACACCTACCAACAGTT
>DCTD01000087.1:9945-10338 GCA_002335355.1 Patescibacteria group bacterium UBA1449 | reverse complement strand
TACCTCTTGTATGCCATACAAGCGCTCTACCAACTGAGCTACAGGCCCATTGAAAACTTAAAAATGAAATGTAAAAATCGAAATTAAGAGTTACCGATTACCCAAGCTATTTTACACTAAACCATGTATCGTTGTGAATGCCATGGTGTATTGTACTGGATTTATCTGGTAAGACAAGGGGAGGAGCTTTGAAAGACTATCCTTTCACCTAATTTCCCCGTCTACCTGAAGCCCGTTGGATACCATGCATGGCAGCAATCCGGGCTTGCATACCGAATTGTTTATTAAACTTCGGAGCTTGGGGAAAAACCGGTTTTTTTGCTTGGGGAAATTGTGGTTTTTTATCTTTGGACATATGTACAGCACGGGATCCTGAACTTGATTCAGGATCCC
>DCTD01000087.1:0-9909 GCA_002335355.1 Patescibacteria group bacterium UBA1449 | reverse complement strand
CGTGACAGAAGTTGCAAAACTTTAAAAGTTTCAGTTTTTCTTCAGTATTGATTTTGTTGCGCTGGGTAACGTAGTTGCGGTTGTTGCATTTGGTGCAAACTAAACCAACCATGATACGGGCGCCTTTGCTTTTCTTAGCCATATGTTTAAAAGTTGTAACTTAGTAATTCAACAATAGGGAATTGTACCAGTTATTTACTGATACGTCCAGAAATAAACAGAGCCCGAATCGGGAATCGAACCCNNTGCGCTCTACCAACTGAGCTATTCGGGCAAAACAACCATATTATTTTACCAGGTTACTGTGGCATTACAAGGTAACTATTTATGTTTGATTACTGTTGACTTTGCCTGTGGGAAGCACTTGTAGAGTAGATGTTTCTGATAAAAAGAGATTGGTACATAGTTTTAGTAGAGAATAATAAAACTTGGTTATAGTTATAACATCTCAGGGATTGCTTTTAGTAAAAATTATCTTATTATAACAACGTATAAGATCAGGTAAATTGTTCTTGATCTCGCACCTTACCAAGTAAAGGAGGTTGAAGCGAACTGAACTTTCTGGAAGTTGCAATCGGTTTACCCTGATGTGCAGCAGTCTACACGGAGAAAAACGAAAGGAGAAAAAAACATGTCTTCGGTTCTGGAGTACGCTAAGTTTACACCTGTCATGCGTGAGGCGGCCAGCCGGATCATCGTCGCTCTGGATGGAGATGCCAGCCACAACCCGATGACCTACATCGGGAAGCTGCTTCCCTTTGGGATTTCGCGCTACAAGATCGGCTCGGAGTTGTTCTCAGAGGCCGGACCGCAGGCTATCCAGACTGTTCGTTCTGCCGAAGGCGAAGGGTTTGTTGATACAAAACTCAACGACATTCCTACGACCGTGAAGCAAGCAGCAGCTGCTCTAGCCGGACACAACGGTGTCTTTGCTGTCAACATGCACGCCTCCGCTGAGGTTGACGCGATGCTTGACGCCAAGGCGGTAGTAGCTGGCAAGGCTAAGCTTTGGGTGGTGACTGTGCTGACCTCAATGACTGAGGAGCAATGTCACCTCACCTTCGGGGCACCCGTCAGAGCCAAAGTGCTCTACTTTGCTCGGATGGCAAAATTGGCGGGAGCTGACGGCGTCATCTGTTCGGCTGAACACCTGCCTATGCTAACCGAGCGCCGGGAACTCAAAGGTCTGGAGTGGACGACACCGGGTATCCGGTCATCCTGGGCGGCTAAGAACGACCAGAACCAGATCGCTACTCCCAGCCGGGCCATGTTCAACGGTGCCACTTACCTGGTTCTCGGTAGACAGCTGACGGTGCTGCAGGAAGGCTTTGCCAGCATCGAGGAGCAGGCGGTCAAGACCATTCAGGAGATGGCCGAGGGCATCGAGGAACGGAAGCGCAAAGACTAAGACTAAGTGAGAGAGAGGGTAGCAAGCATGCTGTCGATGTTCAACGAGGCTCAGGATCTGCTGACTCGCCAGTTCGGACAACTTGTCACACCAGAGGAAGCAATTCGGGAGCTGGAGAGAGTTGGCGCTCTCATCCAGAACAGTCACATCGTCTATGTCAAAGGCGGTCATGGAGACAAGTACGTCGATCTGGCCAAGGTGACTGGGCCGTACACTGCATCCCGGATCTGTGTTCCAATCGCATATCATTTCCGGCACTACCAGATAGACCTCGTCGTTGCACCAGTCCAAAAGGCACCTAAGTTTGCCGAATGGGTTGCCTACTACCTCACTCTGGCGACCATGCCATTCACTGGCAAGGAAGTCAATAACATCTGGGCAGAAAAGCTGCCTGGAGGTGGATTTGGCTTCCGGTCAAGCCATGAGCCGTTGGTGCGTGGAGCTAAGGTTCTCGTCGTCGAGGATACTATCAACAGTGGAGGTACGTCCCAGGATACGGTTGCGGCATCGAGGAGATCAGGAGCTGAAGTAGTTGCCGTAGCTGGTATCTGGAATCGTGGTGGAGTGACAGCAGAGAAGCTTGGTGTGCCAAAGCTATACTCGCTAATCGATCTGCAGATGGACAATTATCCGGCAGCGAACTGTCCATTGTGTGCTGAAGGCAGACCGATCAACACTGCAGTCGGCCATGGCCTCGATTTCCTGAAAAATCAGGCAGAGAAAATCGCTCAACCTGTAGCCTAAGGTACGACATCTAAGCGGGTCCGAGGGGCACCCATCTTGCGTTTTACGCAGGAAAAGCCCCTCAATCCTTTCTAGTTTAAACAATACTTTCTCTTATACTAGGATTGTCAGGTTGTTTTTGAAAAATACAATTCCAGATTATATCTCTTCTAGTCTTGTCCTTTTGATACTGCCTTAAGTGGAGACCGAGTTGATAGGCCAAAGCGATATCTGTTACATCTCCTCCCTGGTAAACGAACAGACCATTGTCTACTAAAACCCGACTTACCTCAAAGATTGTGTCAAAACGGGTATCCTTTTCTAAACAAGAGGCAAACATTNNAATACTCTTGTCTTTTAAAGCAAGGTTACGAGAATTCGTGCGAAAGTCAATGGAACCAGGGTATACAGGGGAGGGAATAAGCTGATCAATATCACCTGGGTAACTGACTTTTATGTTTGAGGTCCAGATACGCCTGCCGCTGTTTTGTAGATCTACAAGGGCATACTTGGCAGTTGGTCCGGCAACTTCGATTAACGGACCATCAATAGACGCAAGTGCTTGACAGAACTCAAAATTGGGGGCTTTCCACTCTGTGAACTTAAACGGGAGCGTTGATGTATCAACAGAGGATCTCTCTTCATTAGATAGTGATGATGAGTATTTGCCGTCTCTTTCTCTCATAACTGTTTACTAAACAAATGATGTGCTTAATAGAGAGGGAAATAATAGCATAGGCGCTAATTGATGTCTACAAATCAAATATGAAAAATGTAAAAAACTGTTCAATTCTTTTGGAGTTTATGGAAAGCGATGGGTGCTAGGACCAGGATTCGAACCTGGGTAGTAGGATCCAGAGTCCTAAGTCCTACCNNGGTAGGCAATTACGCCGTCAGTTTTACAGACTGATGTGTTTGACCGCTCCACCATCCTAGCAAATATATTTTTAGTTTAAAGTGCACAGTTAAAAGGTTAAGAATGAAAGTATTTTACTGTTTAATTGTAAATTTTTCACTGTTAATTTTTAACGTGTTGGAGCCGTCTCCGGGATTCGAACCCGGGACCTTCTGTTTACAAAACAGACGCTCTAACCAACTGAGCTAAGACGGCGGATCAGTTAAAAAGTTTATAAAGGAGGAAAATAAGTATCTTTATAAACTAATGTCTGTTTTTTACTGCTATATTTTACCAGGAAACGTAAGGTTATGCAGAAGCGGTTTATGGGGAAAACAAAAACTGCTTTTCTAACTTAACAGTAAGTGTAGGCACTAGCTCCCCTGAAATAACCAGGTGGGAAGCTGTTGCCAAAGATACCATCAGTGGCAAACATGTCTCAAGTCAAGCAAGAGAGTATCCGCTTCCCGTATAGCCAGCAACGTAGAGGAAAGTCTTCCTACACATCGCGTTTTCATTAGAAAAGCATTACTCTCATTGTAAATCAGAATTATGAATAATTCATGAACCAATTCTAAAATCTGCCGATGCCAAGGACGGTTAACGCCGCGTTTATGAGCGGTGTGATGATCATAGAAGCCAGAGAACTACCACCAAACGGAAGCAAAAAGAGCAATAGCAGAAAAATGCCATACCGGTTGGCAAAGTGCTCAAAGTCAATTGCTTGTTCAACCGGGAGTAATCCGGTCAGTATTTTTGAGCCATCTAAAGGTGGAACTGGTAGTAGGTTGAAAACACCTAAAACCACATTTAGATAAATAATCGGCACTAACCACAGTGCGAGCGCAGGGACAAGATTGATTATTATTGCTAAAGCTGTTGCTAGAATAAAGTTACTTGATGGACCGGCTAAGGCAATGAGCAGCGAGTCCCGTTTAGGGTTTTCCAGATTATAGGGGTCGTACGGGACAGGCTTACCCCAACCAAAACCAACAAACAGAATAGCTATTGTACCAATGGGGTCAAGGTGAGACAGAGGATTGAGGTTGGTTCGGTCTTGAATGCGAGGGGTTGGGTCTCCCAATCGGTCAGCAACGTAGGCATGAGCAAACTCATGAATCGTGATGGCGACCACGAGTGCCAGGGCAAAAAGGACAAACTGTAACGGATCTTGGCTTAAAAGGTTTATGAGTCCAAACATACAAACTCAATATCAAAGCTCAATCATCAAATAGCCAATCTATGGGTCTGTTTAATAGATCGCAACGTATCCTATTTAGTTTTTACTTGCATTTTGAACTTTGAATATCGTGTCTTGTGTTAGTTATTGAGTAAAATTCATGCTTTCATTCCGATCGTTCTATGCTCAACTGTATGTGTAGTATAGAGATCTAATTGCATTTTTGCAATTATCTGATAAGATAATTAAAACTCAAAAGTCAAAGTGCAAAGCTCAAAACCAAAAGGGAAAACTTTAAGGTTTTAAGTTGTGTTTTGACATTTGAGTTTTGCGTTTTAAGCTTACTAAGATATACTCTTTAGGTCAAGTAATTGAGCGAAAGAAAACAATCTTTTTTGGTTATCGGAGGTACTTATGATTAATGTCTGTCAAAATTGTGGTAAAGGGATTATGCGCGGCAATAAAGTAGCCCGTGCCCGTCAGGAACTGTTGTATCGAGCTCCAAAGGTGTATAAGCCAAATCTTCACACAGCCCGGATTATGCAACCCGATGGTACTCGAGTTCGGATGCTGTTGTGTACCAAGTGTTTACGCATGGTTAAGCAAGTAATGGCTGTTCAAACCACAAAAACCACAGGTACTCAAAAAGAAGAAGCTAAAGCTGAAAAATAAACTCTGAACCCGGATCTTTTTAGTTTCCAATAAACCGCAGCTTACTGTTTTTGAAGTTTTGCCAGTCTATCAAGACTGGTTTGATCTTTACTGTTGATATTTTTGAGAATAAATGTGTAGGTCTCAATGGCTTCAGCAGTCTTTTCCTCTTCCTCATACGTTTCAGCTAAATACAGCCAGGCACGATGGTAGTTGGGTTTGAGCTCAACAGCTTGTTTTAAATATATCTCAGCTTGAGCTAAGTCATGCTGTTGTTTGGCAAGCAGCCCCAAGTTTACAGGGAGCTGGGGATCAGTTGGCGAGAGTTTGGCTGCCAACTTAAGCACTTCTGTGGCTGGTTTGAAGTAGGCTGCATCAATAACTCCAAGAGTTATATAGACTTTAGCAGCCGACTTATAGAGGTTTAAGTGTACTGGGTTTTGCAATAAAGCAGCCTGGTTGTATTGGACGGCTTGCTTAGTTAATTCCTTGACTAAACCAGCACTATCTGATGCATCTTTATGTGAAATGGCTAGAGCCGCTTGTGAAGTGATCAGGGCTTTTTGCAGATAGTAGTAGGCTTCAGAGGAGTTTAGAAGCAAGGCTTCATCGATATTTTTATTAGCTTGGAGGATATTCCCTTGATCAAGATAACTTTTGGCCAAGTTATATTTTTCATCGGCTACACGGAGATTGTTGATGCTTACCAGGAAAAAGATAGAACCCACAAGCACAAAACTGCCAAGAACAACTTGTACCCAGTTAAGTGATTCTATGTGTGTGAGTGGTGTGCCAAATGAATAACTAACAGGGTTGCGTTGTCGTTTTCTAACGATCACAAGAGCTGGGAGCAAGAAAAACAAAATACCAATAACAACAACTGAGAAACCATAAAAGTTGGTAATGACAATACCGGCTAACAGGGCAAGAAAAACACTATCATAACAGTCGGGTTTGTGTTTACAGACGTTTTGTACCCGCATAATAAGCAACCAGAGCACACAGGCTATTGCCAGAGAGANNTTGAGAGACAATGACATTACCCTGATTTGTGAAAAAGATAATCGGTAATCCAATAAGTCCACTGCCAATTCCGATCCAGGCCCACTTTCTCCAGCTGTGACTAACAGTTAGCCAGATAACGGCAACGATGAGTAAAAAGATGGCTGCAGTCCCGGCAGTCCCGTTATTTGATAGGTAATTTAGGTACTCATTATGAGCTTTGTTATAGAGAAAATCCCATTCTGAGAGTTCATTATGGGTTACCGGTCGAGATTGGTAGTAAGAGTAGGCAAAGGTTTCAGTCCCGGTACCGAAAACCGGGAGTTTTTTCCAAATGTTAACCGTTCCTTCCCAAACGACTTTACGGATGTCAGTACTTTTAGAAACGGTTTCCGCTAAAGGCAGTGGTTTGGGTTGAGGGGAGTCAACAAATGGGTTGGTTGGTTTGGTTGGATTGGTACCGGTTAACTGGGCAATGTTTGGTGACCATTCGGTTCCGATAACCAGCAGCAAACACAGTAAAGAAGCAATTAGAGCTCCCAGTTTCCAATTTAACAGTTCTTGTTTCCATTCTTTTTGATTAATAAACCAGGCAACCCCGAAGACACCGATACTGNNGAACCTGTATATAAAATGGTGGTAATAAATAAACAGAATAAGAGTAAAAAGTTGAGGTGATTAAACCGGGACAACTTGGTGTAGATTCTTTTGACTTGCGATAACACAAGTGCATTTAGCACAACTAACAGACTAATAAATAAGAAAAAACTGCCACCTGAGATTGGTAAAGGATTTTTGGTGAACAAATACGTAATGGCATAACTAAGCGTAATCGTTCCGAGATTGAGGGTGATAACCGTTGGCCAAAAANNACCAGTACATGGTTACTGGCAGTAGAGCCACCAACCAGGCAGCCAGCCAGTTGGGTTGCCCAAGCGTTGAAAAAACCCGGCTTCGAACGTCCTGAACCCAGAGTGAAGCATCAATGCCAAAATGTTCAGCAACTCCATAGAGGCTGACAATACTAGCTGCAGCCAGACTGGCTAAGAACACATCTTTTACCCAACTGCGTTTGGCATGAGTAATAAATCCCCATGCTAGTAATGCATAACAGATAGTAGACAACAGTCCACCATGAAAACGTGAGTAGTAGCCAAACCAGCTGGTGTGCGGATGCATTGATGCCAGGGTAGAAATAAACTGGGTTAGTAATACCAGTAACAAAGGAATATCTAGCCATGAGCGTTTCCAATAAAGCTTTCCTTTGATTACCATTCTCAATAACCACACTGCAACAACAATGGTCGTTAGGGTATACACAAAGAGCATTTTGGGAAACTCAAATAGCTCGGTCGTAGTAACACTGATTAAAAAAGGAGTAATAAAAAACAGAGCTAAGTATGCGTAATAGATAGTCTGTTTAAGAATGCCAGAGAAGTTCATAGCGTTTGATACTATTAATGTATAGCAAGTGTTTATGCTAAAAGTGCAAGAGTAAGTATACCCCAATGTGTATAAAATCTAAACCAGATTCTGGTAGAATTGATTACAACGCCAAATCTTAAAAGAGGGAATGATCGCTAATTATATGAGCATTTGCTCTTTGTTTAGGGTTTGGAAGAGACTACTTTGGACTTTAACTTCTGGAATCTTGTTACTTACGATTTAGGTATCGATTTGGGTACTTCCAATACCTTAGTTTTTATTAAAGGCAAGGGAATAATGATTCGTGAGCCATCTGTGGTTGCCCGGCAGAGAAAAGTAACCCCTGCTGGCAATAATATTGGTCAGATCATTGCTATTGGTTCTGAGGCCAAAAAGATGCTGGGGAAAACACCGGACATGATCGAAGCTTTGCGGCCGCTTCGGGATGGGGTTATTTCTGACTTTGATGCTACTGAGGCCATGATTAAGTACTATATTGGTAAGATTCATCACAGTCATGGAGTTATTCCCAAGATTCCTCGGCCAAAAGTAGTGATTGGTATTCCCTCAGGAGTGACTGAAGTCGAACGGCGTTCAGTCCAGGAAGCTGCCTTAGTTGCCGGGGCCCGTGAGGCATATCTTATTGAGGAGCCCATGGCTGCAGCAATTGGCGCTGGTTTGCCGGTTATGGATCCTCAGGGCCAGCTTATTATTGATGTCGGCGGCGGAACGACTGAGATCTCGGTAATTTCTTTAGGAGGTATTGTAATTGAACGCTGCTTGCGGGTGGCTGGTGATGAGTTTGATGAGGCAATTATTAACTATGTCCGTTTAAAACATGGCTTAATTATCGGCACATTAACTGCTGAAGAAATAAAACTGGCAATTGGTTCAGCAGTGCCTTATACGACCGAAAAGCAGTTTGTTGCTCGAGGCAGAAATATGGAGAAAGGACTTCCGCAGTCTCTGAAACTCACAAGTACTGAAATCAGAGAAGCCTTAGCGCCGGTGATGACCCAAATCGTTAATGCTACGATTGATACTCTGGAAGAAACACCACCTGAACTAGTAGCTGATATTTTGCGCAACGGGATTGTGGTTGCAGGGGGTGGAGCCCTGCTTCATGGCATTGACAAGGCATTGTCCGAAGCAACAAAAATGCCGGTTTGGATTGCTGATGATCCGTTAACCTGTGTTGTTCGGGGGTGTGGTAAGGTTTTAGATGACGAACAACTGCTAAGGAAAGTTAAGGTGGTTGGGGGATTGAGATAATAGATTGTCACAACGTTAAAGTTTTACGGTTATAGTCTTGACGAGCTTATTCTGTTTAGCGTAAGCTAACTATATGGACTTCAAAACTGCCTTAGGTCTTTTAATTGCAGGTATACTTACTTCAGTCATAGCCTTTTGTACCAGTTATTATTTTGCTCATCATTCTTTCCCCTGGAAACATTCTGATTCGTTTAATACCCAAACATCACCTGACAATACTCCAGAGAATCCACCGCCTCAAGGTGCTATTGCCAAAGTGGGTGATGAATACATCTACCAGCAGGATTTAGAAGCTGAGGTAGCTCATCAGCAGACTGGACAAGTGCTTTCAGCAGAATCAAGACAAAACTTGCTTGGTAAGTTGGTGTATGATTCGACCATTCTTCAAGGAGCAGCTGCAGATTCATTAGTTAGTCTTAACAATACTATCTTTAACAATGCTCAAAAAGATTATTTGCAAAGAGTAAAAACAGTTGAAGAAGTAAAACGGCATTTTGCGACCAAACTAACAGGGCTTCACGGAATAGTTGTTTATATCTGGTTTGATCAACAGAACAGTCCTTTAACAGAAGAACAACGGAAAGAAGTTGCCCGCAAAACCTTGCAGACTCTCAGAGATGAAGTGGTAACCAACAAGATTACCATTGCCCAAGCTGCTGAAAAACTGAAACAAGATATGACATTAGCTCAGGTAACCAAAGACCATAAAAACAGTACTTCAATGGAATTTCATGTACTTCCAGAAGAAAAGATTACCTTTTTTACTCCTTTTGATACGTTACTTAAATCACTTAAACCAGGTGAAGTTACCGAAATCTTTTTAGCAAAAGACACGGATTATTCCGGTAACAGTGTTAAAGAAAAAACTGGCAGAGATGTTGCTTATTTATTTGGCCAGGTGACTGACGTAATAACTGAGGGAAATATCATTGATTTTTCTCACTGGTATGAAAAAAAATTAACATCATATGAAATCACTTATTACTAAAAAGTTGGGTTTTGCTATAGTCATCGCTTTCTGTTTGTGTTTTGGTTCTATTGGAGAGAGTTTGGCTTGTATTGAGTGTGATGGTGGCCGTTACCGTGATGGAGGTTGTTCTAATGGCGGTAGTTGTACTGGCTATAACTGGCCGTGTGAGGGTGCTCATGGGGAACATTGTGGAGACTGCTGGAAGTGTGACAGTAACGGCAACTATGTTCCCTCAGGGGATCATACATGTAATCAGTACTCAACTCCTTGGTGTGAACGGGGAAAAAACTATCCTTACTGTTGGCCTCGGTGGTGTTACTGTGATCATCAATACATCTATCTCTGGTATGATGAACTTTCCAAATCCAACAATAAACTATGCT
>DCTD01000005.1 GCA_002335355.1 Patescibacteria group bacterium UBA1449 | reverse complement strand
CTTTGGTTTATTGGCAAAAAGATATTTGCGTTGTTTTTTTGATTTGAAGGGCATGGTTAAACAAAATTTAATAAAAATGCAGCGCTACCACCAGACTCTTTTAATGTTGGATCCTCAATATCTGTAAAAGCAGGATTAGATGTGCCAGTTACTGTGCCTGAGTGATGAACTGCGATGCGACCAGTTCCACCACCACCACCATTATTCGCTCCGTTCTCTGTAACACCACCAGCCCCACCCGTTGCAGTTATTTTGGTTGTACCCAAAGAGGCGTCTCCGACCACTATCAACACTGAGCCACCCGCTCCTCCACCACCCGCTCCTCCATTGTCTTGGTTTGAATTTCCTCCAACACCACCGTTATTGGTGATATTTCCATTAACTGTAAGAGTCTTAGCAAAGATAATAACAATTCCACCACCGATACCTCCAGTTCCACCTACCTCCCCTCCGTTTGACATACTTCCACCTCCTCCGCCTCCACCAAACGAGATGGTTGTCAAATCGGCCGCTCCAACAGTTGAACCGCCCACCGCCGTTCCGGAATTGTATCCAGTAGCGTTTCCACCGGCGGAACCATTACCACCACCTGCACCAGAGGCTCTAAAGAATCCACCATTTCCGNNCTCCTCCTCCACCACCGTTTCCATTTGCTGATGGTTGGATTGCCTCATCTCCGACCGTCCCCTCTCCAGAGTATCCTTCGTATGGTGCAGAAGTTACACTATTTCTCCAGTTACCACCATCGTATCCCTTGGCTGTTGCAGTGAGTGTTTGGCTCGTCGCAATTGTCACATCTATGCCAGCTAGGGCTAGGACTCCGCCAACATTCTTGTTCCACCCCGTGAGGGTAAAAGAGTTTACTGTAAGCGTATTGTATCTCGGTATATTTATGACTTGTGCTTGGCTTGCTCCAGAATCTGTATATGTGTAGTACAGGTTCTTCTTCATAACAAGAGTGGTCGTTCCACCACCAGACTCAATTTGGTTTATCTCCCATTGACCAACTCCAGTTCCTCTAGTCTGGTGAATAAGAACCAGATCTCCGTTCGAAAATCCCGCAGAGGCAATGGTTAAGTTTTTTTGATCGGCAGATCCGGAGCAAGACTGCCTCACATTCGGATCACTAGAAATTGTAGCATTTCCATCTTTTCCATCACCAAACGGTTTACCACTTAAAACCCTATCTATTCGTTGCCATGAATTAAGTACAGCCATCTTTTATGCTGGCACTGCCATCTCATTTCCTAATACATAGCCATCATAAGCTGGAGTTTCGGTATTAGTACAAATAAAAATATATGAGTCTGTTGTGTTGGCTACTTTTGGTTGGTCTGGGACTTCACCACCAGCCCATGTAATTCCAGACGGAAAAGTTAAAGCCCTATTACCATTTTCATCTTGAGTAGCCCTTAAAGTAAACACCTGTCCCAATAAAGGATTACTGAAGGTCAGGGTTCTATTTCCAGCAATAGTTACTCTAAACTTTCTATTTGCACCATTGCCCAAATCTAAATCAATTGTTGCCCCATCAGTTAAATCTACCCAAGTAGAGTCTACTTTTTCGGCAACACCTTGAGCCTCCTCAGCAATTTCTTGGACAGCAGCTATTTGATCTCCCCACTGATTAAAATATTCCTCATTATTGAGACAGTTAACAGTTAACCCTTCTGGTAAGTTCCCCTCAAAACCCTTAATTCTAGTAACACCAGTTAAAGCATAATTAGATGAGTTCTCGCCAGACGCACCAGTTACTCTAAAAACTGTTTCATACTGAGTTTCCCACCCAACGGTTATAATTGTCGGTAAATTTGCTGGTATTGCATCTACTTGAATATCAGTATCGGCGGGATCATAAATCCAGGTTGACCTTAATAAAGCCCTATATTTGTCGTTAGCTAGTGCGGGTGTCTCTATCATATTTTAAGTATAACTTTTAACAACTATTTTTGCTTAATATCGGTTAAACCACACATCCTGCGATTTTCTTGATACGCTCGCACCAGATGGCTTAGTAACAGTTATTGTTTGTGTCAATTTTGGAGCTTGTGTAATCATTGGAGTAATTGATGGTTTTTTAATGTTTGTTTTATAAATGGAGTTGATCTTATTTATCATGGTTTTCCGTTGAGACGCGGTAAGACCACTACTCGCTGGTTTGTAATCACGGTCTAAATAAAACTTGCCATTTATCTCATCAAACTTAATGGCATTGAGTAATTTTTTCTCATCCTTGGAAAGTAATCCCTGATCATAAAGGTACTCAAAAATACTCNNTTTTCCCGCCACTGTTCTTTTGTTAAAAGCAAGAATTGTCAATAATTCATCACGTTCAATTGACTGGTCATTCAATAAGTCTTGAATTGCCACAATTCTATCTTCTTGATCCATCTTGGCTACTTGATAGTAACCAACATCAACCGGATTAACTCCAGCAATTCTTAGTGCTTTTTCCTTATACTCGTCAGGCAAGGCTTCATCACTTAAAGTCTTGATTAACGAGTCATAGATTTTCCGCTTCTCAGTAGCCGTTGACACAGACTTGATGTCATTTCCTCCAAACAATTCCTCCTTGATGGCTTGGTCTGATGGTACTTTTTTGTTGCCAAATAATTTGCCCCAGAAACTATCACCAGACACAGACTTCTTGTAACTTTCAGCTTGGTTTTTAGCAATGTTCTTTTCTTGAGTTTTTTGTAGAAACTCACGAGCCGCCTGAGGCGACATTTGATCCATTTTCTTCTGATCTTCCTTTGATAAAGGACGACTAAACTCATTCTCAAAATATTCTCTAGCCTGAGGAGTAGAGCTTTGACCANNGCTATATTTAACGGATCAGTCGGCATTTCATACATAGCTCGACCAGACCTACTTTTAGCATAACCACGAACATTTGACCCAGTTGCCTGAACTCCCCTCAAAACTGGGTTTAAGAACGGAGTTACTGTTGAAGCTAAATTAAGCGGATAATCAATCGCTTTTTCTCCAGTTACATACCTGCCAGCAACACCCTGCTCCCCAAACGGCCAATATATCGAAGCCACATTTTGCCAGGTAGGATCATCTGTGCCAAATACACTCCTAGACTCTGGCAATCCCATACTCTCACCGACCTTATAAGCAGTAAAAATCGAAGCCTGTAAGGCTGGTATGAGGTTAGTTAACTCTCCCAACATTCTTCCCCCTGCCTTTAACTTGCTTTGTTCCTTTTTATCACTCCCCTGCCAGTACTCAATCATTTCTTTAGCCGCATCTATTGGATCAAAAAACGGCCTATATCCATGTGCATATTTTTCAATTAAAGTATTGCTTATGTTCCATGCTATAAGCGTTCCAATGACCTCCGACGACTTCTTTTTCCCAACACTATCAATTAACCTGTTAATTGCCGCCTGATTTTCCAGAGTAAATGGAGCCATAATTCTACCAAAAGTAGACTTGTAAAAATCTGACATTTGCCCCAATCGCCTTTCCCCCATTATTAACGGGATCATCTCATCCGCATATTTAGCCGCATCCGCAACACGCATAGATTTACCCTGAACATAAAAAGATTTCCACAATGCTTTAGCGGTCGCCAAGTTAGTGTCTTGTAACCACCCACCACCAACATTGATGGCTTTTGCCAACTTACCCTTCACCAAAAAGGTCGGCGTTTTTTCTGAGATTGATTTTATGTAGTTTGACTTATTTACCGCCAAAGCAGCCTCCGTATTTTTAAGGCTTTTGGCAAAATTTATGGGATTCGACATGGCAATTCCCTGAGGAAGATTGAAAACTTGAGCCAAAATACTCCCAGGATTACCAACAACTTTTGCTGTTCTGAAGGGTTCGGTTATCTTTTCCAAGAACCGAGCCGTACCACTTTTAGGAGTAGTTCCCAAAATATCTCCAAGCATACCTTCGAGTTGCCCAACAACCTTAGGGTCTGCACCAGCCTTGTCTAAAACCTTGATCATCTTTCGCAGTTCAGGTGAAACCAAATCGCTAAATCCAGCCCGTTGAGCGTATTGCAAATAATTCATGAAGTTGCCAACAGCGTCAACAACATTACCCTTTCTTTGGTGCTTACGGATAGACTCGGTAAACTCTCTCGTCCCCTTACCAGTGGTAAAACTCTCAAAAACATCCGATATGTTCTCGAACTCGCTCATGTGCCTGAAATAATCTTTACGTTTAGGGATTTTTGGTAAATTAACAGCTTTACGCCGAGTATTTATAAACTGCAAAATATCATCATACATACGCCTAAAAGTATCAGCTTGGTTTTTTATGACCTGTGCTTGTTTTTCACCAACCTGAGAAACAAGATTTTTGTATGACAATTTACCCTCACCCACACGTTGAATTAACTCGGACTGCTTACTGCCTGGAGCGACTTTCATATCCATTAAAATATTCTTATACTTGTTCCCCCAATCAACACTATCTCCAAGCAACTTATTAAGCGGAGTAATAACCCTATTGTCTAACTCTTTGAATATGGGTTCTGGTAAAGACTGCCTTAATCTCTGAACTCTATTGGGGATAGTTAACTTTTTCCAAAAACCAATATCTTTAATCTCTGGTGCTAGTTCTTTAGCTGTTTTCTCAAATAACTCTCTAGAAGATTTTTTTGCTACTTTTTCTCCACCTTCTTTTAACAACTTTTCTCCACCTTCTTTTAACAACTTTTCTCCACCTTCTNNAAGGTCAAGTGCGGTTGATACAAAAGCGCCAGGCTTAGTTACAGTCTCTCTTCTTCCTGATGGAGTAAATAACCTCTCACCAGTTTTACCAAAACCCCTTAGATACTCGCCAGGAAGTGAGGAAACAAAAGGAACAGCCTTGTTAAACCAAGAAGAACCACCAGGAGCTTGATCAAATGCTCGACTAGGAAGTTTAGGAGCTTGAATTGTTGTGTCAGGGAATTGTTGTAGTTTACGACTTATCTCTGGAAGTTGGGAAAAAACATTATACTGTTGAGGGTTTTGGAAACCTTGGGATACTCTCTGTAATCCACCACTAACGCCACCAGGAATTGACTGATTGATTACATTGCCTACCGCTTGTGTAGTCCCAGCAATTTTTTCTTTAAGGCGATTAAGTAGCGTGAAAGCCATTTCATTTTATTGAGCGTATGTTCCCCTAATCCTTCTTAATAGCTCTTGGTAAGTAGTTGGCTGGACTGCCGTTAAAGCTTGGTCTGCACCAGAAGCTCTGTTTTGGGCTGTTAAGCCACCCAACAAAGAGTTAAGAGTGTTAGTAAGACCACTGTAATCTGGCGTGTATTGAGTAAGGCTTTGTGCGTTAAGCGGGTTCATGGCTTGCATGGCTTGTAGCCTTTGAGCTAAACCAGATAAGTTTTGTCCATAATCATAACCAACATTTTGAATACCTTGCCTTTCGAGTTCACCAGCAGCCTCCTCAATGCCAGTCATGTAGTCTTGAGCCGCCTTCCTTTGCTGTTCCGCCTCAAACATTCGAGCATTATAATCCGCCAAATTCAGGGCTTCATTTTCACCCTTACGAGCAAGAGCTGAACCCTGCATACCGGCTAAATTACCAGTTACTTGATTGAGAAGTCCAAGCTTAGAAGAGTCACCGTAACCACCAACTCTGGCACGAAGTAGTGCTTGCTGTCTGGCATCTTGACCAAGGCGGGCATTGCCACCAGCCAATTCGTTAAAAGTATTAGTAATCTGTTGACTACCAAGATCACGAAGCTCGGCCGCTCTTTCACCATATTCACGAGCCGCATCAATCAACCTTTGAAAAGTATTTTGACCCTGACTGCGTAAACTTTGTGCCTGTCTTTTAGCTGCTTCAAGACCGGCCAACCATTGCTGAGTGTAGAAGTCTAGTTCTGGAGTGAGAGTTCCAGTAGGAGTTCCAGTAGGAGTTCCAGTGGGAGTTCCAGTGGGAGTTCCAGTGGGAGTTCCAGTGGTAGTCCCATCACTCCATAAAGTTCTACCGTCCATTAAAGTTGCAATCGGTCGTGGCCCCTGAGTCGTTGTTGAAGCACCTTTAACGGCTGGAGTAGAACCGCCAACCGCCTGAGCAACTGCCGGATTATTAAAAGTGGTTTGAACCTCCGCACTAAGGGGTTTTCCCATCAAAGAAGATCGTAACCATTCTGTATAACCGCGATCTGGGAGATTAAATCCCAGAATATTCCAAGTTCCTTGTACTGCCATATTTTTAGTATATGGGGATAAGGTGAAAAATGTAAAGAGCAAGAAAATTGTCAAGCAACTAAAAATATAAGGTTGCTCAAAACTACAAGAAAATTCAACCCCAAAAATATCCACATGGGTACTCTAACTAAAAACGCCTTCTTATCTGGCAAAAGTTTCAATATCCCAATAATTAGCAATACCGCCAGAAAGTTATAAATGGCAAAGCCCAACCACCCCCCACTTGCCAAAATTACCTTAACAATTGGGTTTGACTCTACTTCCAATCCACCATAATGAGTGATCCCTAAGTAGGTGGTAACGACATCAGCTATTCGCAATAAAACCAAGAGTGTAATCATTACACATAAATATCACGCCGTCTGTTGATTGTCAAGCAATTTGTCTTAGTCTGGTTCTTCCAGGCAACTCTCTTTCACTCTCAGCAAAATAAAAATATACACCCAAAATACTTAACTCGTCCTCAATTCCGTCATTCTGGATATTTAATTTAGCCCAAAATAAGTCTTTTTGTTGTAGGTCTATATAACGAATTAAGATACTTTCCCCCCCACTGTCTGTTTGCATCACACCAATTTCTTGATTTCCCCACTCGTCATTTCCAAATCCAGATAAAACAGGGTCTGTTGACACTCTAAAACGAGGATAGGGTTCTAACCCATTCATTCCCATTCCTAGTGCTTGAGCCGTTGTGCCGTTACCAGCTAAAGCACTAAATACAATCACCGCCTTATCAAAGGTTTTGGGTTTGTCTGGTAAATCACCATCATATTGCTTGGTTGTTAAAGACAAATTTATTTTCTGTCCAGTTCCCGTTGAGGAGGCATAATCAGTTCTACCAACAAACATCTTCACGACATTACCACCATAAACCGAAGCATTTGATACGCCAAAATATAAATCCTCAACTTTAGTTGTCGGATGTATTGCCTTGAAAAATACAGACGGACAAAGACCCGTCCAATGACTCCAGGTGTTGTATCTCTCATCATAAACAAGAACAGAGTTATTTCCGGTGTTGGCAGTACCAGTTGAAATTCCAAATAAAGACAAATTGTTGTAGTATTCACTACAAACTTTAGATAGATTGGCTGGTGTAACTCTTCGGGTAACTGAATCCGCCTTTAATGACAAAACAGAGTAGCGCAAAATAGTTCCATAATTAGCCTCATGTCCGATAACTGCTACACCCTCATTTGAATAAAACCGAATATCATTAGCTGCTACATGAGGCGATAGGGGGGACATAGTTCCCCTAATAACATTTACGTTTTGGATATTAAAACCACCAGCAGGATCGCCCTTGAGCAATCCAACACGGGAGTCCTTAAAAACGGCTAATCCATCCTCATTGGCAAAAGAAAATGCTTGTAAGGCATTGATTGTTTGTCCATCACCTTTTTGAAAACCATCAAATCCTGCACCATCAGGCAAGGCAAATGAAAGATCGTTCATTCCTTCATCTAAAACTTCTTGTTCGCCAGACCACACTAAAACATCTTTACCAAACTCAACAGTAGTACCGACCAACATCCCTAAATAATTCTCTAAGAGGTAAAAATGATAACCAGCGGTAGTGTTCGCTGGTGGCACCGTATACAAATAACCTTGGTCATCTGGATTTATGTTTTTATCAACATAGGTTGTTTGAGAGGCTGGTATTGAATCTAAAAAGAATTCATTTTCTGCCACTTCTCCTCTAAAAATCATTGTTCTTACTGCTCCTGCTGGTGCAGGTGGTAGGGTAAGGGTTAAATAAGTTGCCCCATCAATTTTTGGCATATTGTCGTAAAACCCCTGTCCTGTGCTTTGTTCGCCATCATTGGCAGGTGATGCCAAAGTAATCCCAAATTTGTTGAGCCAACAATAACGGTAATAATAAGTATGAGTTCCTGTCCCTGATCCTGTTTTGGTAACAGTTGGCCTTGTATCAGGATCAGCTAACTCCGTATGTACTGACCACGATGTTCCATCAAAAATGGTTAATCGGTCATTCGGTCCTGCAAAGTAAATCTTGTCTTGAACCTGAACTAAGTTTATAAACGTGCTTGCATCAAAAACTGGAGAGTTATCCACAAACTCTGGGTTAACCTCAGAATATCCACTTGGAGGAGTACCAGTTAACAACACCCATTGATTTGTATTGAAGTTAAATCTCTCAACTTTTCCTAACGAGTTTACCCTTACTAAGTAATCTTTCCCCCCAATGTTATAAAACATCTTTCCATTGATAACATCATCAGCTCCTTCCATCGCAGAACCCACAAGCTGAGTTCCCCTTCTTTTGGAAATAGTCCCGTATTGAGAATATGCACCGTTAAGCAACTCCGCCAGTTCAGAGTTTTTTAATGAAGAGGCGTGGGCAAGAGAGTTCCATCCTCCAGGGAAACCACTTGAACCTGTACGAGAAATTTTAGGATCGGATCGTCTTTTTGGATAAACAAACATCAAAGGGTTCTGTTTAACCTATCGGCACGAATGGCATACTGGGCTTTTGCTTTCCCAAGCCTGTCGATTTGCCGAGGGTTAGTGACAAATTGTAGTAATTCATGACGGGCGGGGATCATTTCCATTGCCAAATAAGTATTTATCCTGTTCTCGTATTCCTGTCTTGCATCATCTTGACTTCCAACTAAGTGAGCCGACCTAAAATGTTCCGCCAGTGCGCCATAAGCTACCATATCACCTGGTAATAAAATCTTATCAGTGGCTGTTGTTGGTTTTGGCGGTGTGGAAAAATACCACAATAAGGCTTCCTGATTAGACGAGATTGCCGTCTTAAAAGATATTTTCCACCTGCCATAGTTGCTGTTTATTACTTCTTCATCCTCAATTACAACAGTAGGATCATTGTCCAGCTCAATATAAATCTCTTGTCCGTCTGGTATTCTGTCGGGATCGGCTAAATCGACCCCATCAACAACTAAGACATACAAAGAATTCGGTCGCTGGAAACGAACTGGCAAATAAAGTTCCGTATCTCCCTCGACCAAATCAAGATAATCTTTAGTCAATAATCTTCGCCAAAAACCTCTTTTTGAGGCTTCCTCATATTTAACCTGAATATATTTCAACCAGTTAATATACTGATCGGTGTTTTTATCGGGAACAACCCCGCCAGCAAATGAAGCCATATACTCCATTACATCACTAACCGTTTCTATGAACTGAGTTTTTTCTTGCATATTTTTAGTATATCCTGATTTACCTTACTGGGTATAGTTGTGGAT
>DCTD01000033.1 GCA_002335355.1 Patescibacteria group bacterium UBA1449 | reverse complement strand
GGGTTTTCAGCAGTAGTACTGAGACGAGCCTGTTTAACCAAGGTTCGGGTTTTGGCTTTAATCGGTTTGTTGATGGCTGCTTTACGTTCGCTTTGTCGCAGCGCTTTTTGAGCTGATTTTGTTACTGGCACAGTATGAATTCAAAGTGCAAAATGCAAAATGCAAAGTTACTTTAAAACAAAGTTTAAAAATTATTAGATCAATGAATTGCAATTGCAGTTTTGACTTTTGAGTTTTGANNGAGTTTTGAGTTTTAAATTTACTTGGGGGATTGTATCAATTTGTCTCTTTGATTACAAGGCTTAACTTGATACCATACATACCATGGTGAAAAACATTTGGGAATCCGGCAGCAAGTTCTTTGCCAGCCGGCAGAACTCGATACTTTCTGCAGCTTTAGTGCTTATGGTTGCAGTCCTCTCTTCACGCCTGCTTGGTCTGATCAGAGATAGGCTTTTAGCCAGTTACTTTTTTAATAGTGGTTCCGAATGGCAACTTGATGTTTATTTTGCAGCCTTTAGGTTACCTGACATGTTATTCCAGCTCTTAGTCCTTGGAGCGTTATCTGCTGCATTTATTCCTGTGTATAGTTCGTATATCCAGAAAAATGAGAAAGAATCATGGGCAGTGGTTAACGGAGTTATTACCTTAGCGTGTCTTGGGTTTTTAGTACTGGCAAGTCTGACATTTATCTTCTCCTATCCCTTAAGCCGTCTAATTGCCCCCAACTTCACAACCCAACAGATTGAATTGATGGTATCTCTGACCAGAATTATGCTACTGGCTCAATTCTTCTTTATTATCTCTAATTTTTTTACCGGTGTTTTGCAGTCTCATCAGCGGTTTTTACTACCGGCTATTTCTCCAGTTTTATATAACGCCGGTATTGTTATTGGTATTGTTGTATTAGCACCCCAGTATGGTATCTATGGTCCAACAATCGGCGTTGTAGTAGGAGCAGTCATGCATCTTCTGATTCAATACCCCTTAATTAGGAGAATTGGATTTCGGTATGTCCCAACTTTAGGAATTAAACAAAAAGGAGTCAGAAAGATTGGTAAACTGATGTTGCCCCGAACATTAGCTTTGGCGGTTGATCAAATCGAACTGACAGTAGCAGTGACATTGGCTACAGCCATGAGTGCCGGGTCTTTAAGTATTTTTTACTTTGCCCAACATTTGCAGGCGTTACCCGTTGGGTTATTTGGCTTAACTATAGGCCAGGCCGCACTGCCAATGTTATCGAAAGAAGTTGAAAACGGTGATAATTATACTCATTTTAAAACGCTGTTTTTATCTTCTTTCAAACAAATTCTCTATTTTATTCTTCCTGCAAGTGTCTTACTCCTCGTTTTACGGATACCATTAGTCCGTATTGCGTTTGGAGCCAAAGGTTTTCCCTGGGAAGCAACCTTGTTAACCGGGAAAGTTTTAGCAGCTTTTGCCTTGTCTATTGCAGCCCAGGCTGTTATTCAACTATTAGTTAGAGCATTCTATGCGTTACAAGATACCCGGACACCGCTTGTCATTGGAGGTGTTGCAGTTTTCGTTAATGTCATTTTAAGTCTCTGGTTTTCATTAGGACTTCATTTAGGAGTAATTGGTTTGGGGCTGGCGATATCAGTTGCTGGGATTATTCAAGCAGTAGCTTTGTTTATTGTGTTAAGCCGAAAGGTTGGTGGGTTTGCTCACTCTACGTATAGTATTCCCTTACTCAAGATGATTACTGCATCGATTCTCACTGGTATTGCCCTTTGGGTGCCGATGCGGTTTTTAGATCAGTTTGTACTTGATACTACCCGGACAATCCAATTGGTAATGTTGACCATTGTTGCCTCAGGATCAGGGTTTATGGTCTATGTGGTTTTTTCAAAACTATTCCAAATCGAAGAACTGGATAACTTTTTGGCAATTTTGAAAAAATTTGGAGCGTGGAAACGAGTTTTTTCTCAAACAGAAGAAGTTCTCACCGAGCCTTCAGCCTCACTACCAACTACTGCCACTCCTGATTAACGTTTTCAAAGTCGGATAAAAACGAGAAATTAATAGTCCGCTGATTGCTAAATCGTTGTAACGAAAATGTAGAGTCTGCTCATCTCCCATAAATGACGTTTATACCGTATAATTACACCGTTATTTAGTAAAAAAGCATTTGATGAAGAAAGCAAACTATGGACAACAGTTACTTGAGAAACTTTTGTATTATCGCCCATATTGATCATGGCAAATCAACATTAGCTGACCGGCTGCTTGAGATAACTGGTGTGGTTGCTCCCCGGGAAATGCAGGAGCAGTTTCTGGACTCTAACCCGATTTCAAGAGAGAGAGGGATTACCATCAAACTAGCACCAGTAAGGATGCCTTATGAATATCAGGGTCAATCATATATCCTAAACCTGATTGATACTCCTGGTCATGTGGATTTTTCATATGAAGTCTCACGGGCTTTAGCTGCCTGTGAGGGGGCAGTTCTATTGGTGGATGCAGTTGCCGGGATTCAGGCCCAGACGTTGACGGTTTACCGCCAAGCAGTAGCCCAAAACCTGACCATAATTCCGGTGTTAAATAAGATTGATTTGCCGGGAGCTCGGGTTGAGGATGTTATGCTTGATCTCTATGAATCCTTTGGCTTTGAGCCGGAAGAGATATTAAAGATTTCAGCAAAAAGCGGTGAGGGGGTAGAGAATGTCTTACAAGCAGTCATTGAAAGGATTCCCTCGCCAAAATTAGAAGCTGTCGAAAAACCATTACAAGCGCTTGTTTTTGATTCCCGGTTTGATCAACACCGAGGAGTATTGGCAGACATCCGGGTTTTTGGCGGTAGGATGGTACCTCAAGAAAAGATGGTTTTAATGGCCTCAGGGTCTCAGTTTACACCACCAGAGATAGGAGTTTATTCACCTAAACCTGAGCAATTGCTGGTTTTAGAAGCAGGTGAAGTTGGGTATGTCTCGACTGGGCTAAAATCTTTGAAAGAAGTCAAAGTGGGAGATACAATAACAACCATTTTGCATGGAGCGACTCAGCCTTTACCGGGCTACAAAGAACCAAAGCCGATGGTTTTTTTAGGCCTCTATCCAACTGATAACGATGCCTTTTTAAACCTCTCAGAAGCCTTAGAAAAACTGCACTTAAACGATGCCTCTTTTGTTTATTCCCCGGACTTTTCCAGTAGTTTAGGTAAAGGCTTTCGGGTGGGATTTGCGGGCTTGCTGCATGCGGAAATTGTCCAGGAACGTTTGGAACGGGAGTTTAACCTTGATCTGATTGCTTCAGTGCCAAACGTTGTATATCAGTATGAACTCAATGGTCAGCGGTTTGATATTGAAGCGGCTAAAGATCTGCCTGATAAAGTCGATGTTATCTTTGAGCCATGGTTAATCGTTGAGGTCTTTACACCAAAGGATTACCTTGGATCTATCATGGAACTGTTTGACGATCGCAGAGGCATATTCAAGAACATGAAGTACTTGTCTGAGGGTGTGCAGTTATCCTATGAATTACCTATGGCAGAACTGATAACTGACTTTTTTGACAAGTTAAAGTCAGTGTCTTCGGGTTATGCGAGTTTAGACTATGAATACCAGGATATGAAGCCGGTTAAAGCGGTGCGCTTGGATATTCTTATCCACCATGAACGGGTGGATGCTTTATCGCAAATTGTGGTTGAAAGCCAGGCGGATAAAGTCGGGCGTCTTGTCACTAAGAAGCTAAAAGAAGCTATCCCAAGGCAGTTATTTGAAGTGGCGATCCAAGCAGCAATTGGTGGCAGGATTGTGGCTCGGGAAACAGTTAAGGCATTTAGAAAAGATGTTACCGCCAAACTTTATGGAGGCGATGTAACCCGCCGGATGAAGCTTTTAGAAAAACAGAAAAAAGGTAAAAAGCGGATGAAACAACTGGGTAAAGTCAGTATTCCTCAAGAAGCCTTTTTGGCAGTCATGAGTAGAGAGTAACGATAACTTTTTTAAAATTTCCTTTCACTATAGAAACTAAGCAAAAGGGTATTGACATCTTTTAGCAGTCGATATAGACTAGTGCTAATTATTTTTATTTCTACTGTCGATGTCTATGGATATACCTACACTTACTGACCGTCAGATCCAGATTTTAAAGCATATTATTGAAGAGTACATCCAATCAGGAGAACCGGTTGGATCTGAGACATTAGATAAAAAATACAACTTAGGCGTCTCTCCGGCCACAATCCGTAACGAAATGGTTATCTTAACTCAACAAGGGTATCTGGAGCAGCTTCATACTTCCTCTGGCCGGGCACCAACCCCAGTTGCTCTCAAGTTTTATATCCGTCAACTCATGCAGGAAAAGAGTCTTTCTGTAGCTGAAGAAGTGGATGTTAAATCAAAGATTTGGGATTATCGCAACGAAGCCGGGAAACTTTTAAGAGAAGCTACCCGGATTTTAGCCCAAAAAACTGACAGTATTGCTATTGCCATTACTCAACATGGAGACGTGTATCATGCTGGTTATGCCAATATTTTAGATGTGCCGGAATTCTTTGATATTGATGTAACCAAGACCGTCTTATCCATTTTAGATGATGGCCGACAGTTGAAAGTCATCTTTGAAAAAGCCTACTCCGATGATCCCATCCACATTTTGTTAGGTGATGACTTTGATATCGAGTTTATGCAGCCGTGTGGAATTGTCTATACCAAGTTTACAATGGGGAGCTATGGTGAGGGTACTTTGGGTGTCATTGGCCCATCCCGGCTTAACTACCCCTACATTATTCCTGTTATCCGATACTTTGGACGACTAATCAGCGAAGTAACTCAAGAATGGTAATAAATGTTGAGGAAAACACTTATGAATACAGACAGTCCTAAACAAACCCAAAAAGGAGATAAAAAGAAAAAAACAGAGAACCTGGAAACTAAGGTAGACGCATTAGAACGTCAGTTAGAAGAAACAAAACAACAATGGCTGCGGGCTGCAGCTGATTATCAAAACCTGGAAAAACGGTTGGAAAAAGAAAAACAGGATTGGGTAAAGTTTGCCAGTGAAGGCCTACTTTTACGTCTCTTAGACTTGGCAGATAATTTAGACAGAGCAACAATTTTTGTTCAGGATAAAGGTTTGCAAATGGTATATATGCAACTACAGCAACTACTAAAAGAGTATGGAGTTAAAGAAATTGACGTATTAGGCAAAGAGTTTGATCCTAATCTTATGGAATGTATGGATAAAGCAAAAGGAGAGCCAAATAAAGTATTAGAAGTAAAACTAAAAGGTTATTTATTACACGATAGGATTTTAAGACCTGCCAAAGTTATTGTTGGAGTGTAGGTTGTTTGATGGCTAAATTGCTAAATTTTCTAAAACAATTTATCAATTTATCAATTTAACAATCTTTTATCTATATTTTTAGGAGGTTATATGACAGATTCAACTTCAAAAATTATTGGGATTGATTTGGGAACTACCAATTCCTGTGTTGCAGTAATGGAGGGAGGTTCCCCAAAAGTTATTCCTTCTTCAGAAGGAAATAATACTATTCCTTCTATCGTTGAGCCAGAAAAAAATCTGGTTGGAGAAGTTGCCAAAAGGCAAATGGTATTAAATTCCAACAATACGATTTATTCCGTAAAAAGATTGATGGGTCGTAAGTTTTCAGATTCAGAAGTAAGCAGGACTAAAGATATGGTTCCTTATGAGATTGTAGAGGGTAAACATGAATCAGCTGCGGTCAAAGTTAATGGCAAAATTTACACTCCTCAGGAAATTTCTGCGAAAATATTAGCTAAAATCAAAGCTGATGCTGAGGCTTATCTTGGTCAACCAGTAACAAGAGCAGTAATAACCTGTCCAGCATACTTTAATGATTCTCAACGTCAAGCTACCAAGCAAGCTGGAGAAATTGCTGGTTTTACAGTAGAGCGGGTAATTAATGAACCAACTGCTGCAGCACTAGCTTATGGTAGTGATAAAAAGAAGAACGAGAAGATTGCAGTATATGATTTGGGTGGTGGTACTTTTGATATTTCTATTTTGGAACTTGGAGATGGGGTTTATGAAGTCAAATCTACAAATGGGGATACACACTTGGGAGGAGATGATTTTGATCAGGCAATTATTAATTGGATTGTAGAAGAGTTTAAGAAAGAAAATTCAATAGATTTGAAGAAAGATAAACAGGCCTTACAAAGAATTAAAGATGCTGCTGAAAAAGCTAAAAAAGAGCTTTCTTCTTCTCAGGAAAGCGAGATCAATCAGCCATTTATTACCATGGATAAGTCAGGGCAACCCTTGCATTTGACAATAAAATTAACCCGCTCAAAATTGGAACAATTGGTAGATGATTTAATTCAAAAAACTATTGATCCTGTAAAGAAAGCCCTTAAAGATGCCAAATTGGATGCTAAAGATATTGATGAGGTTATATTGGTAGGAGGTCAGACTCGCATGCCTAAGGTTCAGCAGGTGGTAAAAGAATTTTTTGGTAAAGAACCAAATAAATCAGTAAACCCTGATGAAGTAGTAGCGGTAGGGGCTGCTATTCAAGGTGGCGTTTTGATGGGAGATGTCAAAGACATTCTCTTACTTGATGTTACGCCCCTAACTTTGGGAATTGAAACTTTGGGTGGAGTGGCAACTCCCATGATTGAGCGCAACACTACAGTACCAACTTCCAAATCTCAAGTCTTTTCTACGGCTGCTGATAATCAGACTCAAGTAGAGATTCATGTAACTCAAGGAGAAAGACCAATGGCA
>DCTD01000029.1:354-3949 GCA_002335355.1 Patescibacteria group bacterium UBA1449 | reverse complement strand
GGGTATAGTTGTGGATAAAATAAAAAGGGCGGAAAACCCGCCCTCTTTATGATCGCACCAGACCAGAATTACACTACTCACTCACAAAAGGGAATGATGCAGTGCCATCAGAATATTCAACAGCAGTTGAGAAGTCAACAGAGTATTCCTCTCCGTCNNACAACAAAAGCACTTCGATTACCGTGTGCTTCTCTACCAAGCACAAAAACGGTACGACCACTTGCAGTATTGGTAGCCATAGTTTTTTCAATAATTTATAACCTTAGTTTAAGTGTAACCGTTACACATCAAAGTGTCTGGGGGGGGTATAAACAAAATCCCCCTCATTAAGAGGGGGAAATTGTTGTCCTAGTGATATTTATTCACTATACACCTAAGTTGGTCAGGTATGCGCAGGCTTCAGGGTTGTCAATTTTAATGGTTCGTTCTGAAAGAACTTGCCACCTAAACGAGTCTCCAAGTCTGCCGAGAGGATAAGTCTGCCATTCCCTACCCTTTTGAGCCTTTTGTCCGATCATGCTTTCATCAACCATGAATACATAATCATCCATCCAGCCAGTACGCTCTTGAATAAGAACGACTTTAACCTTTCCATATAGGTGGGAGAGGTAAGTACCGACAACACCGACACCTCGGATGTCGTTCTCCTGGTCAGTCCTAATAAGGTCTGCCATGAGATATTTGAACTTCCTCATGAATTTAGCACCAACATAAATGGTAGGCTTATCAAACACCTTAGACGATAATTTGTCCAAAGCGTCATCAATTTTACCCATTGGACCGCTATCACCAGTTGCACTCCAAGTGGCTGATCCACCAAAGTCAATCACATTGTTGGGGGCATAAGTATCAATTAAGAACTTAATTCCACCAGATGTGGTCGTTTTAGTAGCATCATCCTTGTGTCGTTGACCAATAACCATTTGGGTTTGCCAAATTTCGGCAAGCTCCATTTGTTTACGGGCAATAAGTTGACCAGAGTTCTCGTGACCTCTGATAAGAGCGTTATGCTCAGAACCAGAAAGTTCGACTACATCCTCCAAAATGGTGGTGTAGTTAAACAAGTCCTCGTAGCCATGAATTACCATGTTATCGGCATTTTTACCCTGTGGGGTAGCCATACCAACACGGCGAACCTCATCGCCAATATCAACGGCTTCTGGAGTACCAGTCCAAGCCTCAACGGTGAGTTTAGTACCGCCAGAAACGGCAGTAACCCTAACCTGTTCACCACTTGGCTTCTCAAGCAAGTCGTCCACATTAAAGACTCCAGGGTTAGCCACAATTAAAGTAGTTGCGTTAGATTCCGCCGCTACTGCCATCGTGGATTTAACTGGCCTGTTGTCTTTGCGAGACCACTCAATCTTGTGAGAGTTAACTGGTTGTGAAAAAGAACCAATTCTTTTCAGCAACTCAATTCTAGGACTAGGATATTTTTTAATCTCCTTTTCGATATTAAGATAAAGTTCTTTATCCGTTGCCGAAAGGGTAGTACCCTGTCCATAAAGGTTTGTATTAGGCATTGTATTTGTTCACCCCCTTTCAATTATCACTAAGGACTTATACAAGTCCCGTTAATAACTATGTTGCGAAGCTGACCTCCGCAAAGAAGAACTATCTACCGCCAAATATTTGGCTAATTCCCTTAGCGATTGAGTCTTCTGGTGACAATTTTTCGTCATCAGTTTCCTCTTCCACCTTAGAGCTAGTAGTAACTCTTCCTTCGGCTTTTCTTTTAATGATTGTCTGTGCCTTTTGAGACCCAGCATGCCTAGCCTTTTTCGCGGCCTCTACAATACTTTTGCCGATTTCGGCAATAGAGTATTGGCCTCGATAAGTGCCAGTATTCTCATCAAAATCAAGCCTGTGGTACAAAGAAACAATCTCTTCTTCAAGTCCGTCAATAAATTCAGGACTCTTAGGATCAAGTTCCTTTATGCCTTGCAAGCCAATTACTTCTCTTTCAATGTTGCTAGCTACTTTGTCTTGGGTAGCAGAACGGGTCAACAAAGATACTGCGTTAGACAACTGCATGATCTTTTCTTCATAAGATTTTGTCTTTTCAACAAAACTCTTTTGAAGATTGTTAACCACATTGGCAACATCATCCAAGCTCTCAAAATCATCAGCTTTATATTCCTTAATCTCTGGTTGTTCGACCTGTTGGTTTGCAACAGGAGAGCCGTATTGAGATTTAATGTACTGAGACAAAAGTTGAGGATTACTCAACAATTGTTCATATTGCTGACGAATTTTGCGTTCGTTGGCTAGTTGTTGATGTGCGGCTGAAAGAGGGTTGGGATCAAGTTTAGTTCCCTTCTCTGTCAGTTGTTCCTCTGAAGTGTCCTGGTTTTCTTTACCAGACTCACCAGAGTCATCTTGGTCTGGAGTGCCGCTTTCTTGAGTTTCCTCAGAAATTTCCTCAGAAGTTTCTACTTCATCAGCATTAACTTCTTGTTCAGCGACCTCTCCGAATGACCTATCGGATTGGTTATCCATTTAATATCACCTCCTTTCTGTGTAACCTAACGATGTTTTTGACGAGGTTCGCACCCCGAAGTCTCCACATGAAAGATCGGTGATCTTCCAATAGGCTTAATTTAAGTATGCCTAGTTAACTGGGAAAATGTAAACTCAAACCCTTGTATTTGTTCTCATGTCTATCATGTACCCTTCTGGTGTTATCTTGAAAGTTGTTGGGTACGCCAGCCTTGAATACTGGCACTTGGTGCATCCAAAAATGTATCTTGACCGATCAAGCACCTTGAATATATGCTCACCATTCTTGCAACGGTATTTTTTTAAGGGAGCATGAACATACTGGACTTTTCTTTGCTCGACCTTATCCGCCACGGTTGCCTTTTTCGTGTTCGGATCATACTCGACCGTTTTTATGGGAACTGCCTCATTTACCCACTCATTTAGCTTTTTATCGGGGTTCTCTTCTAAAAATCGGCGGACATCACTCTTTGTTTTCATCTACCTCAATTTCACCATTATCAATCATTTTTTTGATTTCATCATACCTCTCAATCCAGGCGTTAATTTCTCTTATGAATGATCTGATAAACTTAATTTGACCCGTTAATTCATCATCTTGGATTTGTTTTGGGGTTACAAATACTTTTTTGAAGCTTTCAGTAATCGTATGTATCTCGTGGACTTCACGCAATCTGTTTTCCATCACAACTTCCTCGGCATTATTAAGCTCGTTTTTTAGCAAACTGAGAATAGGGTTTTCTTCGTCTAAAAATTTGACGGCAAAAGTATGTCTATTTTGGATGTCCTCCCATTCTTGAGGTGTAAGTTTTTGTAGTGGTTTTTGATTGATTATCCTGTCTCGTATTCTTCTAATCGGGTTTGTAGTCAAACCAACATTTTGTTTTTCCATAAGTACATTGTACTAAATCTTCACAATTAAATCGCTCGTTGGATCAGATGGCTTCGGGTTGATATACAAATCAGCGTTATCATCCTTGAAAACATCCACCTGTTTGTTTAAGGTAATCACCAAATCCTTTTTACTACTCATATCTAACTCACTAGTGTAGGTTTGGTAGCCAGGCTTGGAGATGGTGAGGGTGTGAGTGTAGTT
>DCTD01000029.1:0-349 GCA_002335355.1 Patescibacteria group bacterium UBA1449 | reverse complement strand
TTAATAGCCCAGGTAGTATAGACTCCCTCAATGGGAGTAATTACTCCACTGCTATTTGTGGTTTGGGTTCCTTCCAAAGTACCGTTTGAGCGAGTGAGCTTAACAGTTGCACCTTCAACTGGATTGCCATTGGAATCAATTAATTTTAAGTCAAGGTCGCTTTTGAAAGTTGCTGTAGTATCTGGTACTGCTCGGTTATCATTTGTAATATAAGGCTCATTGTATGGCTCTGCCTCAGCTCGGCCTTCAAACACAAAGTTTTTATAGGTGAAACCACTGGTTGCTGCTCCCCAATAATAAATATGGTAGCCGTTTGTAACTATTTTCATGTTTTGATGTTCACAGTTCT
>DCTD01000049.1 GCA_002335355.1 Patescibacteria group bacterium UBA1449 | reverse complement strand
TATGTATTGCTTCTTCAAGAGATATTGTTTCCTGACTGCCATCTCTTAGATTTTTAAGAGTAACTGTATTTTGAGCAGCTTCTTCTTCCCCAACTACCACTACATAAGGTATTTGTTTCTGGTCAGCCAGTTTAAACTGTTTTCCTAACTTATCAACTGCCGGATAGACTTCAGTTTTNNTGTAAGACTTGCGGTTGCAACTCCTGGTTAAACACCGCCACCAAGACTTGCGTACCAAAGCCAATGGTTGGAATAAGGCCTAAGGCATCGGCAGCCTCAACTGTGCGGTCAAACCCAAAGGCAAAGCCGACAGCAGGTATATCAATTCCACCAAGTTGTTTAATTAGATTGTCGTAGCGCCCCCCACCACCAACTGAACCACTACCATAGGAGGGAATAATGACCTCAAAAATCATCCCTGTATAGTAATCAAGTCCTCGGGCTAACACTGGAGAAAACTGTAAAGCAGTTTGTGGAACTCCTAACTCTTGGGCAAGGGTTAGGATTTGATTGAGATTTTCAGACGGTTGGGCTTGACTGATGGTACGAAAAGCTTGTCGAGCATTCTCTACTGTAACACCTTTTAGAACCAGTTCATCAATAACAATTTCCTCACCCACCTTATCAAGTTTATCTACTGATTGAATCAATGAATAAACCGAGACAGAATCAGTAGCAAACGGAGATAGCGTATTAAAAAGCACTTGTCTATCGTTGAGTTTTAAAACCACTGTTTCAAAACCAATATTTTTGTAGGCTGCATATGCACAGGCTAAGACTTCAGCATCCGCTAAAGGCGAAGTACTACCATAGATGTCAATATCACACTGAGTCAGTTCACGATACCGGCCTTTTTGAGGTTTTTCGGCTCTATAAGCGTTTTGGATTTGGTAACTNNGGATCCGAGCCGATGGAACAGTCTGATCATAACGAAGAGCTACATTCCGACCACCTTTATCTTCAAACTGATAGACTAATTTATCAGCTTCAGTCCCGTACTTCCCTAGCAATAAAGATGCATACTCAAGTACCGGCGTTTCTAGCGGCTCAAAACCGNNGTCCGTTTTTGAGGCGGCAAGAAATCTCTAAAGCCTTTGAGTGTTTGCATTGGTGTGTCAGTCATAGTATTGCTTTCGTCATCCTGATCTGCAAAGCAGAATTTATCAGAAATCTTTTCAATCATTATAGCAAATCAGACGTGTGATAGCCGTGGGGTGGAAAAAGATCAAACTGTAGTACAGTCAGTTCTTTTCCCATGGCTCCCCACGGCTCCATCCGCACCTACAGAGGTACCTTGACAAACCCTGTGACAATGAACCACCACAGCAGAGCAAGTAGTCCTAGGGTAACCATGATCCGGACACCCACACCAAACACCGATCGAGTCATCACGCTCCTCCCTACTTGGTGTTAATTGACTGTAAAACACAGCCAAAGACAGATCAGGAAAAGAGCCACAAAGAGAAACATCTCAATGCGACCTGGGTACCGTACCCGTACGTTCCCGGTGTTCCTTGCGTACTCTAATCGCGTAACATCCGGTATGCCTGCTAAGCACACTAGAAGCCCTAACGCAGAGAGCATCAAGCCAGTAAACGCCACCAGGCCTCGGATTGTTTGGACTTCGAATAACACATAGAGCAAGAAAGCAATGAGCAGTCCCCATGCTCCTAAGTAACCCAGAGACTTCACCCGGCTTTTCAATCTGATGGTGTCCGGAGTTGTCGGGGCAGGCAAGAAGCCCATATAGTAGATAAAGGCTCCCAACCCAAGAACGAAACTACTCACCATAGCCAGATACAAAACCTACTTCAATTACCTGTTTGAGTTCCATCACCGGCCCCTCCTTTTCCTCTTGTACACGAGTTGTCAAAAGTGCGGACAGTGGTCTGTTAAACACCGTATCCTCAGGCGCAGAACTACCCAGTCGTGTGTTCAACAAAAGTGAATTGAATTATATACTAAATAATTGCAAATAAAACAAATAGTATTGATTACAGTACTAATAAACAACTATTTCCATATAAACGATTTCCTGATATAATTTCCTGCGTATGAAAACGAAAATACATCCAACCTATTATCANNTGCCTGCGGCAACATCTTTACCACCGGATCTACCCAAAAGAAAATCCAGGTGGATATTTGTAGTGCCTGTCACCCCTTTTATACAGGGGAAATGAAGTTCGTCGATACTCAAGGAAGGGTTGAGAAGTTCCAGCAAAAGATGCAAGCTCGGCCCACTGAAAAATATCTGTCTAAAAAACAGCGGCAACAAGCCAAGCGGCAAGCTGAAACCGAACCAACCGAACCCCGGACTCTACGGGAAATGATTCAGGATCAAAAGAATAAGACAAAAAAAGACTAACTAGAGCATTCAAGAAAAACCAAGGTATGTCTTTTAATGGACAGGACTTGGTTTTTTTGTAACCAAAAGAGGAATGGTAGAATAACTATGACTATGGATGTAAACATACCTGACTATCTCCAACCACAAATCCAAGATCTGGATAACAAGATTGCAGACACAAAACTGCTGTTAGATGATCCAGAAATGGCTCCTATGGCCCAAGACGAAATCAAACGCCTTGAAGCTGAAAAAGAAGCTCTTATCCAAGCTGTTACCGGAAGTACAGCTGAAGCTACTGACTCTAACGCCGGTTTAAACAGTAACATTGCTATTCTAGAGATTAGAGGCGCTGCCGGTGGTGAGGAAGCCAAAATCTGGGGAACAGATCTGTTACGAATGTATATGCGTTATGCTGAACTTAAAGGCTGGAAAGTCGAGTTTGTTGATGATCTCACCTTGCGGATTAAAGGTAAAAACGCCTACAACCTGCTGCAATTTGAATCAGGTGTCCATCGGGTCCAACGGATTCCGGTTACTGAGAAAAATGGCCGGATTCATACCTCAACGGCAACAGTTGCCGTTATGCCGGTTATTCCGCCAACGCAAATTGATATTAACCCGAGTGACCTGGAATGGGAATTCTCCCGGGCTGGAGGCCACGGTGGCCAGAACGTTAACAAGGTCTCAACGGCTGTTCGGCTGTATCACAAACCGACGGGTATCGTTGTTTCCTGCCGTCAGGAACGCACCCAAATGCAGAACCGAGAAATCGCTTTAGATTTACTCCGCTCCCGTTTATGGGAAATTGAAGAAGAAAAACGTTTATCGACGCTTACTGAACAACGCTCATCGGCAGTAGGCCGCGGTATGCGCTCTGAAAAAATCCGAACCTACAACTACCCTCAAAACCGGGTTACTGACCACCGAATCGGAAAATCCTGGTATGCGCTTGAAAGCATCATGAACGGTGAACTCGATCTAGTTCTTGAATCCTTGCAAGAAGCCGACAAAAACCCTGATAGTGTTCAAGCCATGGAACCGGAAGAATAATCCCTATAAAGTCACCGTTTCTTAACCAACAAAAAGCGCCCAAAAATTTGAGCGCTTTTTTATCTGTATAGAATTGCAATTACTGTTTTGACTCTTCCAAGTGAGCTGTGGTTTGTTTCTTCTCGCCATCTCGATAGTATTCGATTTCAATTCTATCTCCAACTTTTTTCTGGCTGATGACTTTAGCTAAACCACCCTCAACACTGCCCACTGACTGGGCATCCATTTTAGTGATGATATCACCTTGTTCAAGACCAGCTTTATCTGCCGGAGAGCCATCAACCACACTGACTAAGTAAGCTCCCTCGGGAATTTCATTTGAAATTGCCAGATCTTTGGAGATCATCTTATACTGGACACCTAAAAAGGCCCGTTCGAATTTGCCCGTTTTATTAAAGTTTTCGATCGCATCTTGTACGACATTAATTGGAATA
>DCTD01000048.1 GCA_002335355.1 Patescibacteria group bacterium UBA1449 | reverse complement strand
TTGTTTACTATGTTTACTCTCGTGAATAGTGGTGTATACTAACTGTTTTGACTGGAAGATTACCGTTAACTAGACTACAATAAGATTCTATGATTTGTGTCATTGCATTGATCGTTTTTTCCATACTCGGTATTTTTAGCGCCTCTCACCGTCAAGTGGCTAAGGAGGCTATGGATTGTGTTTTTCGTAGAGTAACTTTACGAGCGTGTAATTCTGGTTTAGACCAGCGGCTTAAGGGTCAAATCCTTGGTAAACTGCTTAACCGTTCTGTGACTGCGGCCCGGTTCGTTAACCCGTATTTCGAGGTATTTTCTTGGGCATTACTCCTAATTATGATCTGGAGTACGATAGTGAGTGTTCAAAGTGCGTATAACTTCTATATGTATGGGAACTGTAACGGTCCAAGTTCTTCTGGTTTTTGTGTGTTTGACCCTAGTGGAGAAAACAGTAAGATATCTGCTCTTAACACAGAATGTTCTCCAGAAGCTAAGTCAGAAGCTTCTCTTATCCAAGGGTCGCTTATACTTGAGAACTTTCCAACATTAAAAACTGGTTCACAAAACACGCTGGTTTTTATCGGTTGCTATAGCTGTGAGTTCACCCGAAAAACCTACCCAGTTATTAAACAGTTGTACGAGAAGTACAAACCAAACGTAACCTTTGCCCATTTTCCCGTTAAACCGGAAACAGAGTACTTATCCAACTACAGTTACTGTGTCAATAAGCTTAATCCTGAGAAATTCTGGCAATTTAATGATCAACTATTTACAACACCACCAGAGAAGCTAGTAGATAAAGCAAACACTGACAGAATTGTCGCTGAGCTCGGGATAGATACTGCTTCTGTTAGTGCTTGTGTTAATGACTCAAAGACACTAAGTGCAGTCGAAGACCGTGAGGGGCAAATAAGTGCAACCGGGATATACGGCACTCCGACTACGTTTGTTAACGGGCAGGCTCTCGTTGGACCAAAACCGACAAGAATCTATGAACGTTTGTTGGGAGAAGATGTTTTTGCAAAAGCTGGTAAATGGATCACGAGTCGTATGAGTCGATAAATAGGCTTAATAGGCGACAGTGCTAAGGTTAAATATCTTCATTAAACCTATAGTAACAACTTCCAGCTTACCTAAAATTAAGAGAATCCCCGTAAGAATAAGAAAGCCTGCAGAAACAAAGTTGAGATATTTTCCAAATATGGTTAGTTTTCTTATCCGTGATGAGAAAGTTTCAAAAAGAAAGCCGATCACTAAGAAGGGTAATCCTAAACCAAAACCATACGCCATAAGTAAACTAACCCCTTGCCAGTAGGTTGTTTGTTGGCTAGCCCAGAATAAAATGACTGCTAGAACCGGACCAATGCACGGCGTCCAAGCAAAACCAAAAGTTAAGCCAAAGAGAAGTGAGTTTAGTTTCCGCCACTTGGTCATGTGGTGCTGAAAATGAACTTTTCGTTCACGGTATAAAAAGTCAGCATTCAAAATCCCCAGCATGAATAGCCCTGTGGCAATTAAAAAAACGCCACCAAACTGTTGGACAAAGGACCGATACAAAGCCAGCATTTGGCCAAGGGAAGAAGCAAACAGACCTAAAAGAATAAATACGCTCACAAAACCAATTACAAATATCAAGCTATTTAAAAATATTTCATATCGCCGTATCCGGTGCTCAAGGATATGTTCGGGTTTGCTCAGTGTCATTCCTGACAAAAAAGCTATATACGTTGGAACTAAGGGAAGTAAACAGGAGGCAAAAAAGGTAACAATCCCTCCTACAAACGCTACAACTAGATTTACCGAAGAGCCATCTAAGTTCATACCAGTCATTTAAACAAAAAAAAGGGGCGGTTTCAACCGCCCCTCTCTGTTTTTAGCGTAACTTACTTGACATACTTATCAAGCATGGCTTTTACCTGTTCAAACGGTAAAGCACCAGGAATAAGATCAATCTTACCATCTTTTGTCAGAATCAATGTACCAGGAGTACCCGTTACCCCAGCTTTAGAACCGCCATCCATATCATCTTTTACCTTTTTACCATGTTTGCCGCTATCTAAACATTCCTGGAACTTAGTCCCATTTAACCCTTGAGATTCAGCAAGTGACTTAAGACTGGCAACTGTTAAAGCAGAAGCGTCACCTGTTTCATTTTTTTCATAAAGAGCATCAGTATATTTCCAGAAAGCATCTTTTCCACCTAACTCTGCAGCACATTCAGATGCTTCAGCAGCTTTTTGGGCATTAGTATGCATCGGAAATGGGTAGTGACGGTAAACCCAGGCAACTTTGTCACCGTATTCCTGAACAACTTGTTTCATCGTTGGATGAAATCGGGTACAGAACGGACACTCGAAATCCGAATATTCGATCATTACAATTTGAGCATCTTTACTTCCTTTAACATGGTCACTGTCGGTTACCGGAGGAATATCTCCAGCACTTGGTGCGGTAACTTGCTGGTCAGCAGGAGGAGGATTGTTTGCAGCTTGAGCATTAGTGCCTGCAGACCCTTTTTCAAGCATCTGAACTTTGGTATAGAGTGAACCAACAAAAAATGAAGCAACGATGAGCAGTCCGACAAGAATAACGGTTACAAGTGAATTTTGGGGCCTTGAGTTTTCTTCAGGCATAATTACCTCCATTTAAGTTTGCTTATGTGTAGCTTATAGTAGCAGTATATTTTAAAATTGCCAAGCCAGAGTTATTAAGACCACAAGTCTATGGTATAATAAACACAGATTATTCTACCATTATGAGCAGACCTCACCATTCTGCCAGGTAGAGGCAAACCAGCCTAATCGGGGAAATTAAGTTAAAATTAGAGTGGAACCGCGGATAACCGCCTCTTGATAGATAGGGCGGTTTTTTTGTTGTTTATGATGTATAAAGTAAATTGTTTTCAGTCAACTATGTAGCCCATACAGGTTATTCCTGTCATGGGCAAAAGAGAAACAAATACATTTAAGGTTCTTTCGTGTCATCTTGAGGCTCTAGCCGAAGGATCTCCTTGAAAAAGATGGGATTCTTCGCTTTGCTCAGAATGACATGCAAAAAATGTCAAAAGCAAACGAACAATTTGAAAAACTATCAGAAAAAGAAAAACACCTATATAAAGTCCGTCACAGTGCCGAACATGTGCTCACCATGGCCATGCGTAAATTTTATCCTCATATGAAAATGGCTATGGGTCCCGCTACTAATGATGGGTTTTACTTTGACGTTGACCTTGGTGATGAGAAGCTTACCGAAGCTGATTTTGGCAAGATTGAAAAAGAAATGTATCGGATTATAAACTCAAAACTGCCGTTTTGTAGTGAAAACCATATCATCCCTGAAATCCGGCACTTATTCAGTCATAACGAGTATAAACAGGAATGGCTTAACGAAATCGAGACAGTAGGTAATAAAGCTACCGTCTATTACACAGGTAAGGACACAAAAGAAGAGTTTGTTGATCTCTGTAGTGGCCCCCATGTTGAAAATACTGGTGACATCGGAGCAGTAAAACTGTTATCAGTTGCCGGTGCTTACTGGCGTGGGGATGAGAAGAATAAAATGTTAACAAGAGTTTACGGAACTGCATTCCCAACCAAAGAGGAGCTCCAAGACTACTTAGCCTTTTTAGAGGAAGCTAAACGCCGTGACCATCGCAAGTTAGGCTATGAGTTAGATTTGTTTTCAACGAGTTTGTTAACTGGAGCAGGTTTGATTCTCTGGCATCCAAAACTGGCTACTACCCGTGGCATCGTCGAGCAATATTGGAAAGATGTTCATGTCCACCATGGCTATCAAATGGTCTACACACCGCATATCGCCAGTATGGAGATGTTTGTCAAAACCAGACACTATATTAAGTACATCAACTCTATGTTTCCAGCCATGCTGCACCAGTATATTGAGGGAGAAAGTAAGTCTGACTACGCAGTTGATGAGCAATTAAAACCGATGAATTGTCCTAACCATATAGAAATTTATAAAGCGAAACAACGAAGCTACCGTGAATTGCCACTGAGAATGGGAGAGTTAGGAACTGTATACCGCTATGAACGGGCTGGGGTCTTGCATGGCTTGACCAGAGTCCGTGGGTTTACTCAGGATGATTCCCATATCTTCTGTACTCCTGAACAAGCTATTGATGAAGTTAGAGCCATTCTACGGCTGACGAAATTTTTCTATGATCTGTTTGGGTTCACTGATTATCAAGCCTATCTATCTACCAGACCAGAAAAATATCTAGGATCTCTAGAAATGTGGGAAATGGCAGAAAGTTCTTTGAAAAAAGCTCTGGAACTTGAAAACATTGCTTACAAAATTGATGAGGGAGAGGGCGTTTTCTATGGTCCAAAAATTGACTCAAAAATCAAAGATTCATTAGGGAGAGAATGGCAGTTGGGCACCATCCAATTTGACTTCAACTTGCCATCATACAGTGAATCAACTGAAGCCGACGTTGAAGAGTTTTGGAAACTGAAAACCTTTAAAGACAAATTCCAAACCAAAGAAAACCTGGCAAAGTATCTTAAGCAGGTAGGCCGGGGATTGGATGTTTCCTATATTGATAAAGACGGTAAAGAAAAACAAGTAGTTATGGTCCACCGGACGATTTTAGGCTCCATGGAGCGTTTCTTTGGCATAATTATTGAGCACTACGGGGGTGCTTTTCCGGTTTGGATGGCTCCGATCCAAGTGGTAATTATTCCGATTTCAGAAAAGTTTGCCGACTATGCTGTTCAAGTGAAAAGTCAGTTAGAAGCCCAACAAGTGAGAGTAGAGCTTGATGATCGGGAAGAATCGATGCAAAAACGGATCCGTGAAGCCGAAAAACAAAAAGTGNNAGACAGGATTTAGGGGTCATGAAGATCGATGCCTTTACTGATCAGGTTAAAGAAGATATCGAGCAGAAGAAAGTCTGGTAGATTTCCTTGACTGTAATCAAATGTATAAGCCGGAGGAAAAGAATAATATCCTCCGGCTTCTCTATTGACAAACTCGACTATAATAAGGAACAAATTACATATAGTTTAGTTTTTGACCTATGACACTTGTAAGAGAAAGTTCGAGAAGTTTTCTTGGTAGTTTGATAGAAAGTACTAGAGACAGACTAAACCCAGAACATTCTTTCGATAAAGTTACAGAAGCATGGAAAGCAGTTGAGGCAATTTGTACCGATCAGCGCTTTGCTGTATTTGACGGTGTATGTGAAGGAGCTGATTGGATTAGTGATAAACAACCAGACAGAAGTTTCCAAACAACAGTAGCAGTAAGGCATATTCCTAAGCAATTAAAAGAAGTGATGATGTTATCTACAGGCAAAGATATCATTAAAATTGCTATTGGTTTTGAGTGGAGAAAACCATCTGCATTTTATCCAGCTACACGATTATCCGAACCGATTGCTCCACCAATCCGTTATTTTCCTGGAGACGCCCAGTTATTCATTGCTGCTGAGGGTGCTGAACCTTTAATTCTTGGAGGTTATGTACCATCTGGTGTTCAAATGTATCGGGAATGGAGATATGGAAGTGGTGATAACGTCGTCGTACGAGTAAACTCTGAAAATGGTTCAAAAAAAGATTCATCAATGATTCTGACATTACCCCAGTTCAATACTTTCTTTGCAGAGTCAGTTCAGTTTGCTGCAACATGCGCAGTACTAGAGCTCCAAGATAGAATGGAAAAAGCTAGTAGTTCTTAATCAGAATATGTAAATTGCATTCTGCCTGTCATTCTGATAAAATCCAATCTGAAATCTCAGAGGTGAGCTTAGGGTGTTTCTAAACGGCCATCTGACTTTTCACTGCTACGATAAGAAAGTACTACCGAATAAATCAGAATATTAAAGCTGAGCAAGTCAGGGTTATTGATGCAGATGGGACAAATGTAGGAGTTATTTCACTTGAAGAAGCACTCTTTAAAGCCCGTCAAAAAGGCATGGACTTAGTTGAAGTCAGTGAAAAAGCCGTTCCACCGGTATGTAAGATCGTTGACTTTAAAAAGTTTCAGTACAACGAACAAAAGAAAGATCAAGCCGGTATTAAAAAAGGCAAAACTCAAGAAGTAAAAGAAGTCAGATTTACGCCATTCATTGGCAGAGCTGATTTTGAAAACCGGATCAATAAAATCAGGGCTTTTCTTCAAGAGGGAGATAAGGTAAAATTAACTGTCAAATTTGTCGGNNATTACCCGTAAAGATTTCGGCGATCGCATCATGAAAGATGCATTGGAGGCTTTAGGTGATGAATGCAAGGTTGAATCCGAGCCAACATTACAGGGTAAAATGCTTGCTATGACAATCAGACCAAAAGGATAAGGTAAGTTTATAGTTGTAGAGAGTGAGAAAAGAGTAATTCAATTCGTTTAAATGAATTGAATTTTTATTTTTTCATTACACCTGTGCCAAAACAAAAAACCAGAAAATCAATCTCTAAACGGTTTAAATTAACTAAGACTGGGAAGATCCTGCGCCGGACTATTGGCATTCGCCACTTAAAAGCCAGCAAGTCCAAGAAACAAACCAGGCGCCAGGAACAGGTTAATTACGTAACCGGTAAAGTGGCAAGAAAATTAAAGAAAGTCTTATCAGCATAAAGTTATTCGTTTATAAAGTTTCAATCTGTTTACTTTATAACTTTTGTAACTTTTTACTTACTCACATGAGAGTTAAAACAGGAACAGTTCGACATCGAAAACACAAACAAGTCTTAGAAAATGTAAAAGGCATGCGCATGACTATCCATAAGCGCATCCGCATGGCAAAACAGGCTGAACTGCATGCCGGCAACTATGCCTTTGCTGGACGAAAACTTCGTAAACGTGATTTCAGAACGTTATGGATTCAACGCATCACAGGTGGTTTAGCTGCCTATGACCTTAGTTACAGCACGTTCATGAGTGGTTTAAAGAAAGCAAACATTGATCTAAACCGCAAGGTGTTAGCTGATCTGGTCGTTAATCATCCAACTGCTTTTGAAGCCTTGGTTAAACAAGTCAAAGTATAAATGAACAACAACGCAACCTTTACTGTTTTCTTTTTTACCCTCACCAAATAGGTGGGATTGACTTAATGTGAAAAAGACAAACCCACCAAAAATCGGTGGGTTTTTTTGTCCTAAACTGATATAGTAAATAACTAAATATGGATTTATTAACCTTAAAACTCCAAGCCATAGCTGCCATTACAGACGCTCAGGATACCGCTGAACTGGAACGGTTGCGAATCCAGTATTTGGGTAAAAGTGGCATCTTAAAGGAGGCTATGCAACAGGTTACCCAATTACCACCCGAACAACGTGCAACCTTTGGTCGAACTGCAAATGAAGTCAAACAAGCGTTAGAACAAGTACTTGAAGATAAGCTTCAACAACTAAGTAAGTCAAAGAGTCAGGAAGTTTGGGTAGATGTAACTTTACCGGGAGTAAAACCCTCACAGGGACATCTGCATTTAGTGACTCAAGCCATTGAAGAGATTGCCGATACGTTTGAAAAAATCGGTTTCATCCGGGTAAGATATCCAGAAGTTGAGTGGGACTGGTTTGCATTTGAAGCCCTTAATATGCCGGCCAATCATCNNAGTGGGATTGGTATGCTTTTGAATCTCTGAATATGCCTGCCGATCATCCGGCGCGCGATGAATGGGAGACGTTGTTCGTTGCTACTCAACCTGACAAAAAATATGGCCGAATGGTCTTAACCCCTCATACTTCCAGTGGCCAAATCCGAGAAATGCTGCGGCTGAATGGAAAACCACCAATCCGGATGATCAATATTGCCAAGTGTTACCGCCGGCAACAGGACATTACCCACAGCATTATGTTCCATCAATTTGAGGGATTGGTCGTTGATAAAGGAATAACGATTTCCCATCTTAAAGGCACCCTTGATTACTTTGCCCGAAGTTTCTACGGTCCAAACCGAAAAACACGATTACGTCCTTTTCATTTTCAATTTACAGAACCTTCGTTTGAAGTTGATATCAACTGTGCTGTGTGCTTAGGAACAGGTGAAGTTGAGGGGCGAAAATGCCGGACCTGTAAACAGGGATGGCTAGAACTCGGTGGTGCTGGCATGGTTCATCCAAATNNATGTTTTACAAGCGGGTGGAGTAGACCCCAAAGAGTATACTGGTTTTGCCTTTGGCTGGGGTGTTGAACGGGTCTACATGATGAGAAGTAACGTAAAGATTGGTGATATCCGAGAATTATATAGTAACGATATTAGATTTTTGGAACAGTTTTAACTATGAAGACACGGCTTATTGTTTCAGCAGTAATTAAAAAAGATGATTCAGTATTATTTGTAAAAAAACCAGAAAATATAGGTCCCTATCCAAACACCTGGCATATTCCGGGAGGAGGAGTTGAAGAAAACGAAACACTAGAGGACGCAATAAAACGGGAAATTAAAGAGGAAACTAATCTTGAAGTTACAAACCTAAAACCACTCATGTTTTTAGATGATGTTGAACCAGACAAACATGGCGAACAGACACATTACGTCTTTTTAATATATACTGCCAATTGGCAGAGTGGAACAACAAGATCCGGTGATGATATAACTCAATTTGAGTGGATACAGGTTGATAAGATTAAGGAAATTGCAGTACCAAGACCATCAGTAGAAGTATTTAAGCAACTCAGTTACATATAGCTCGCTATGAATATCCAAATTCTTCATTCTTGGCTCAGTGAATACCTTGAGACTGATGCAAAGCCGCAGCAGATAGCTGAAGCACTGGCGCTCTCCGGACCCTCAGTTGAAAAGGTTGATAAATTCGGTCAAAACGATTGGGTCTACGACATTGAAGTCACAACCAATCGGGTTGATATGATGAGTGTTATTGGTATAGCCCGGGAAGCAGCCACTATCTTACCTCAGTTTGGTTACAAAGCTACATTTAAACCACTTAACTGTAATCCAAAAAAGATTATCGACATCCCTCACGATCAGCTACCGTTAACCATTAAAAGCGATGATAGGTTAGTCAACCGAGTCATGGCTATTGTCATGGATAACATTCACCTTGGTCCCTCGCCTAAATGGATGCAGGAACGGTTGGAAGCCACAGGCATTCGGTCACTTAATTCAGTAATTGATATTACCAATTACATCATGACTGAAGTTGGCCATCCAGCCCATGTCTTTGACTATGACCGGATTGCATCTCATCAACTCATTTTTAGAGAATCTAAAAAAGGCGAAAAGATTACTACTTTAGATGAAAAAACCTATGAGCTACCAGGAGGCGATAGCGTTGTGGTAGATGGCAAGGGTACTATTGTTGATCTACCAGGTATTATGGGTTTGGTAAACAGTGTAGTTACGAATGAAACCAAACGTATCATCTTGTTT
>DCTD01000072.1 GCA_002335355.1 Patescibacteria group bacterium UBA1449 | reverse complement strand
GAAACAAGTTCAGGATGACAATTACTATTTAGTTCGTAATTATCAATAAATTGAACTTGAGTATTTTAGCATAAAGGAAAAATATTTACAGGAGGAAAAATTGGAACAGTATTGAATATGTTGGCAGTAAATCGTTAGCATGAGGTTGAAGTGTCAGCGCAGCAATCTGCCCAGGGATAAGTTGATCATAGAAGCTGTGAGAAAGTAGTTAAAACATATAATACTGGATACTGGCAAAACAGAATTTCTATGTTTTTTGAAGGAGATCCTGAAACAAGTTCAGGATGACGATAGAAAAAAGGGTATGCGAGGGGACGAGGTATTACGGTCTAAAAGACTTTAGAGTCTGTCGCGTGCGACAAACAAGTCTTTTTAGACCACCTCGCCCCCTGCATTGGCACCACGTCGATGGAACGTCTGTGTTCCGGTCGGACTTCATTGTCCTGTAGTGCCGTCGGTTGCGGTGATTGGATGGGTGCTACTGAAAGATAAGACAGCCGGCCTCTGACGAAGTGTCTTCTGTTAAGGAGACAGTCCAGCCTGCTTCGGTGTATAAGTATACTAGTGTTCGAGCAACCTTGGTAATCCGGATTCCTGGTCCGTTTGGTCGGATCCTGTTTAGAGATACTGAACACGACCAATCAACCTTGTCTGGGTCATATTCTTGATCAAGTATCCGATCCAACATTTTCTCGCAACCCTCGAGATGCTTTTTCTCCTCTGGGGTAAAAATCCCTGCATCCTCTTTGCGTAGTGCCATTGTCGTTCTCTCCTCTCTCGTGCTCACCTCTTTGGGTGGCGGTAANNTGTAATGATTTAGAGCAGGCTGGGTTGAAGCCTTGGATCTGAGGGACCAAAGCCGCCTTTTACTCTCGCTTCTGCTTTGTCGCAAGCAGACTTAAGGCAGTATTTGTCAGCGTAATGCAGCCGCTCGATGAACAGTCTTGCTGCTTCTATCTGTTCATCAGTTGTCAGTCTTGATACGAGTAATTCGAACGCTTCACTCTGTCCGCTTGTTAACATGATATCTCCTTCTTTCTTTTTTTCACCTCTCTGGGTGGCTGTGTGTATACGCCACACTAGATAGCATAATTAGTCTACCCACTGTGGCGTACACACTAAGATTCCGCAACCATGTTAAAGAACTATTCAAAGGTTAAAGAAAAGGCCGCAAAGTATTGGCTAATAATCCTATAATACTATTATACCAGAAAATACAAGTTAAAACAATATTATGGGTTATAGTGTCATGCGAGGAAAGTTGAAGTTACGACCCTTGCAATGACAGATTAACGTTCTCTACTTCTTCCTAAAGCGGCTTCGAGGAGACCTAAAAACAATGGATGAGGGTCAAACGGCCGGGAAATAAGTTCCGGATGGGCTTGAGTTCCGATAAAATACGGGTGAACGTCCTTGTCTAATTCAATCATCTCAACCAGTTTTCCGTCTGGTGAAAGACCGGAAAAAATCATACCTTTGGCTTCAAAGGCTTCTTTAAAGCTATTATTAAATTCATAGCGGTGGCGGTGGCGTTCGCCGACAATATGGTTTTGCGGTAAGCGGTCAAATTTTTTGTATATTTCTTCAACCAACGTTTTGGGTTTAATCTCGCATGGCCATTCTCCAAGTCTAATTGTTCCTCCGTACTGTTGTTTGGCTAAATACTCTTTTTGATCATCCATAACATGGATTACTGGATACGGTGTTTCAGGATTAGCTTCTTCGGTATTGGCCTGATCTAAACCTAAAACGTTGCGAGCAAACTCGATGGTTGCCATCTGCATACCGAAACACAACCCAAGATATGGAATATTTTGTTCCCGGGCAAATTGGATGGCCTTAATCTTGCCCTCAACACCACGACTTCCCCACCCTTGAGGTACAATAATGGCATCAGAATCACGCAATTCTTCGATTTTTGTAGGATCTTTTTCTAAGGCTTGAGAATCAAACCAATGAATCTCTGGGGCAATCCCTAATTGCCATGCAGCATGATTAATGGCTGCCAGCACAGAAATATACGAGTCTTCTAGTGAGTAACCACNNAACAATTGAGAGTTTAATTTTTTTCTTGGCACTTTTTATCTTTTCGACCAGTTCTTCCCACTCAGGAATAGCGCAGGACTTTGGGTGAAGACCTAATTTTTTAAAGATTGGATCTAAGATACCTTGTTCTTTAAGAAGCACTGGTAATTTGTAAATTGAATCGACATCTGGACAGGAAAAGACTGCTTTAGTTGGTAAACCAGCGGCTATGGCGATTTTTTTAATTCGAGGTTCATCAATCGGACGTTCCGAACGGCACACAAGTAAGTCCGGGAAGATACCCAGCTCATTAAGACACCGAATCGACATTTGCATGGGTTTTGATTTTAGTTCTCCCAGAGATGGAGGTTCGAGAACATACCCAACATGAACAAAACAAACTCGGTCGGGGTCACTCGCTGCCAGCATGCGGGCAGCTTCAAAAAAAGCCTCATTTTGGTATTCACCTACCGTTCCACCATATTCAACAATCACAACATCCGTATCTTCAGGATAACGGTGAATAAACTCGATAATTTCTAAGGGAATATGGGGAAAGGCTTCAACACAGGCACCGTTATACTTTNNGATTGGTAAACCTGGCCAGCGGTAAAGTAGTTTTTACGGGTTAGATTGCGGTTTAAAAAGCGCTCATACGTACCTATATCCTGATCACATTCCAAGGCATCGGCAGTAACAAAGGTTTCACCGTGCTCGAGTGGATTCATGGTGCCAGCATCGATATTAAGATACATATCGACTTTAATCGGGAAGACTTTAAAGCCACAGTTTTCAAGTAATGTTGAAAGGACTGCAGTTACCGTACCCTTACCAAGGCCGGAGATAACACCACCTGAAACGAAGATATATTTGGCTTTAGAGGAGTTAAAGAGGTTATTAGAATTTAGCATAGGCTATTATCCCACATAACCATATTTTTTGTAAAGAGTGAGCAAAAAAGTCATTTAATCCTTGAGTTCCTGGGCGATTAGCTCAGCTACACTGACAACATGAGTCGGTAACTGTCCGTGAAAGGCTTTATCAGCTTCAGGCATGGCTACAGTATCGGTGATATACAACTCATCTAAAGCACTTTTTGCCAGTTTTTCCTGGACACCGGCAACAAATAAATGATGTGAAGCACCCATAATCACTTTCTGTACTCCTTGAGTTTTGAGAAAATCTGCTGCTTGGATGATGGTTCCTCCGGTGGAAATAAAGTCATCCATAATTAAAGCAGTTTTGCCCTCAATATCGCCCTTGGAACCAATAATCCTCACTTCACCGGTATGCAAATCACGTTGTTTGTTTAAAATGACAATCGGTAAACCAAGTTGACTGGCAATCTTGGTTGTTTCTTTTAACGCCCCAACATCTGGTGCGACAACACAGTCAATAGTGAGCTTCTTAAAACGTTCAAGAAAAAGCGGCACTGCTGTTAAATGAGTAAATGGTACGGAAAAGAAGCCCTGAATGGCTTCGTTATGCAGATCAACGGTAATAATTCTGTCAGGTCGGACAGATTGGATAATATCAGCTACAACCCGGGATGAAAGGGGTTCTCCTTGTCTAAAAATCTTATCCTGGATACTGTATCCCATCCATGGAACAACAGCCGTAATTGTTTTGGCTCCAGATCGGCGTAAAGCATCCACGAGCAAACAGAACTCAACAATAGCCTTATTAGGGTCACCAGAAAATGACTGGACGACTGCAACATCCTTATGAATCCGTTCTTCCGTTACCCACACGCGAGTTTCTCGGTTTGGGAACTCTGTAATTTGAGTAATTCCTAAAGGAATATCAAGAATCCCGGTGATTTTTCGGGCAAGGGGAAGATTTGTTGATCCTGAGAATAGCTGCATAAATATAGTATATACTGTTATAGCAAAAAAAACCGCCGTATAAAACGACGGTTAAGTTTAACTCACTGATTTCTATTCTATTTTTTTATAACGACATCAATGACTTTACCATGGGATAATATGGGTACAGCAGCTTTAAGTTGACCTAAAACAAGCTCTGGCTTAACATCTAATTTCTCAAGTACTGCTAGATCAACAACGAAAGCACTACCGTCTGGTTCAAGAGTCATACCATCAACTAAATTGATAACTAATTTATTTTCTGTGTGATCTCCTTCTAGTGTCTCAAATGTACCGTTGCGAGCTAATAACATTTCTTTGATTCTTTCAGCTGTTATTGCAAAATTTTCTTGCATTAATCTAAAGTAGCCACAGCCCAAAAGACCATGACGATCGTCGTGAATGTAAGGGGTAAGACCTGCAGCTTCAATAGCATCAAGTGCTTCAGTAACGATTGCCTCATCGACTTTTTTACCTTGTTTAAAGGCTCGATCAACCATAACAATATATGCACCACCTGGAAAGGCGACGCCCCGACCCATTTCCGATCCAACTAAATTACCAGGCCTGCCATCCATACACCGAGTGCACTTACCCGCAAGTACTAATCCTTCTCTACTCTCATCGACAGTAACTCGCCATGGTGTTTCGTTAAATGCTTCTTGGATAAGTACATCAAGTTGTCTTGGTGAGTTGTTATACTCAACTTTTGTTTCAGGTGGAAGCATAATATCTCCTTGCATAAGTTCTCCTTAAATAAAAAACGTTTGTAATTTTACCATATCTATATAAAGATCAATGAGTAACAATTACTGTTGAAGAAGTTCTTTGACTTTTGTCTGGAGCTCTTTTGTGTACTTGACCTTATATGGCAGAATGACCTTTTTAGGGATATCACCACCGTTTGGGAGCAGCAAAACAACTGTATCCCGACCTTTGGATTCCTTAAGTAGGTTGCTTAAGTGCATCAAGACATCTTTACTGGTTCCTCTTGGCACCACGATTTCAATCACCTTTTTTTCCTGCAGATACGGCATGTCTTTTTCTGTAACCTCACTAATTTTATCAGCAATAAACGATAAGGCATCTTCACGCAGATCAAGTTTTCCCTCACAAATGATAACTTTATCTGCTGTGAGAAGATTTTTACAGTCAGCAAAGAGTTTGGGGAATACCACCATATCTACGGCTCCGGTTTCATCTTCAAGCGTGGCAAAGGCCATTTCAGAATTATTTTTTTTGGTAAAAACCTTGCGGATTGAGGTAATAGCTCCACCCAAAACCACTTGTTTGCCGACATGTTGGTCAGGATCTAGTTCATGGATTCGGTAGGAAACCGCATCCTGGATAATGTCCATGTACTTGGTTAAGGGGTTTTCCGTTAAATAAAACCCTAACAGCTGTTTCTCCCAAGTCAACAATTGTTTCTTTTCCATTTCCTGAACTTGGGGAAGCTCATCAGTATAACCAACTGTCTCCTTTTTTGTCTCTTCTTCTTCATCAAAAAAAGAAATTTGGCCGGAAGCTTTTCGGCTGGCAAGGGCTGCTGACTTACTGCGGATGGCTTCGTAGCCGGCAAGGAGAGCTGCTCTATTACCGAATTCATCGAAAGCACCAACCTGAATTAGACTTTCAATCACTTTCTTATTAACCTTTTGGTTATCAACACGAGAGAAAAAGTCAGATACCGATTTAAAACTTCCACCAGTACTTCTACCGGCAATAATGCTCTCAATGGCTGCCTCACCAACATTTTTTATAGCCGATAAGCCAAACCGGATAGCCTGACCATTAAGTGAGGTTTTTGATGGTTCAATGGTGAAGTTAATACCTGAAGCATTAATACTAGGAGGTCTGACTTCGATCTTCATCCGGCGACATTCCTCAATAGCAACGGTAATCTTATCGGTGTTCTGAGACTCTGCAGTCAGTAACGCTGCCATAAACTCGACCGGGTAATGGACTTTCATCCAGGCAGTTTGGTAGGCAATCATGGCATATGATGCCGAATGGGCCTTGTTAAACCCATAACCAGCAAATTTTTCGATGTACCCCCAAACTGTTTCAGCGATTTTTTCGGTATAACCTTTCTTTTTTGCTCCCTCAAAAAACTTCATCTTCTCTTTATGCATGATCTCGATCTTTTTCTTACCAATAGCCCGACGCAAAATATCGGCTTCTCCCAGACTGTAACCGGCAATGACGTTGGCAATCTCAAGACATTGTTCCTGATAGACAGCAATGCCATAGGTCTCGCTTAAAACCGGCTCGAGGTCAGGATGGGGATATTTAATTGATTCAGGGTCTTCCTTTCCGGCGATAAACTCGTCGATAAGATCCATGGGACCCGGGCGGTAGAGGGCTACTAAAGCTGAAATATCAGAAAACTTGCTTGGTTTTAAGTTTTTAGCCACCCGCCTCATTCCAGAAGACTCCATTTGGAAGACACCAGAGGTTTCACCTTGGGATAAAAGCTCATAGACTCCTTTGTCATCAAGAGACAGATTATCGATATCAACATCAATTTTGCGTTGTTCTTTAACCAGGTTAATTGCCTTTTGTAAGATCGAAAGATTGCGTAAACCCAAGAAGTCCATTTTAAGCAGCCCTAAGGCATCATCATTGACATTACAGTCTAATGAGTACATATCGAACTGGGTGATGATCTTGTTGTTGCGTTCATCCCGTTGCAGTGGTGCATATTCCGTAAAGGGTTTGGGGGCAACCACAACGGCAGCGGCATGAATTGAAGCGTGCCGCACATTCCCCTCAACTTTCATGGCTAAATCTATCAGTTTTTTGTACTGGGGATCTTGGTATGCCTCTTTAAACTCCGGTACCGTATCGAGAGCTTCCTGAATTGAGGTTCCCATGGGAATCATTTTTGATAAGCGGTCAGGATCAGCAAAGGGAAAACCTAACACCCGGCCAATATCTCGTATCGCTGCCTTAGCTTCCATCTTACCAAAGGTAATGATTTGGGCTACCTTATCTTCTCCATAGGTTTTACGGACGTAATCAATTACCTCATCCCGTCTATCATCGGCAAAATCCATATCGATATCCGGAGGAGTTGGTCTAAAGGGGTTTAAAAAGCGTTCAAAGGGTAAGTTATGCTCTAAAGGATTAATTGATGTAATGTTTAAGACATATGAGACTAAGGAACCAGCAGCGCTGCCTCTTCCTGGTCCGACTCGGATTCCTTGCCGTTTGGCCCAGTTGACAAAATCAGCGTAAATCAAAAAGTACGAAGAAAAGCCTTTGTCATTGATAATGCCCAACTCATAGTCAATCCGGTCTTTCATATCATCAACGTTGTCAGGAAACCGTTCTTTCAGGCGTTTATAGGTTAACTCCTTGAGGTATTCGCCCTCGGTCATGTCCTCAGGAATTGGGAATTTGGGCATAATCCGGTTGCCCAGTTTGATCTCAACATTACATTTTTCAGCGAGTTTAACCGTATTTGTGATTGCTTCAGGAATATCGGCAAATAAGGTGGCCATTTCCTCAGGTGACTTAAGGTAGTATGAGGGGGATTCAATCATTGATAGCCGGTCTTTATCTGAAACCAGCTTTTTCGTGCCAACCGCTAGTAAGGCATCGTGGGCCTCAGCATCATCTTTATAGACATAGTGAAAGTCGTTGGTGGCAATTACAGGAATGCCGTA
>DCTD01000007.1 GCA_002335355.1 Patescibacteria group bacterium UBA1449 | reverse complement strand
GATGATGCTGCCGGTGAGTCACTGGATAAGTTTGCCCGACTGCTCGATCTTGGTTACCCCGGTGGAGCAGTGCTTGAGCAGGTTGCCAAAGCAGGCAATCCGGAGCGGTTTGAGTTTCCCTTACCCATGCGTCAAAGCCAAGACTTTAACTTTAGTTTTTCAGGTTTAAAAACATCAGGTAGACATGCAGTCGAAAAATTTGGCAGTCAGATGACAAGACAGGATGTTGAAGATCTGGCCGCCTCGTTTCAGGCTGCAGTCTTTAAAGCCCTGTTGTATAAACTCAAACGTGCGGTAAAACAGTACCAACCTCGGTCACTCTGGCTTGGAGGGGGAGTCAGCGCTAATGTGACATTACGGAAAATACTTCGCTCTTATTGCAAACAACAGCAGCTTACTTTCCGATACCCTTATACCAAAAAACTTACAACAGATAACGCGGCAATGATTGGTATTGCCGCCTACTTCCAGTACCGGAAAAACGATTTTGTCACCGACTNNAATAACTGCTATTTTCATTATCTATTCATTTTCTTTACCTATAATTAGACAAATATAAGTAGTAAAGAAAGCTAGAAGTTTCCAACAACTGATGGGTTAAGCTTTAACAAAATCTGGTAATGCAATCTGTATTCTCACGTAAAACAATACACGCGGTATAATAACCCTATGAAGATTTTGATTATCGAAGATGATAAGCGGATCGCCACTGTCATGCAACGGGGACTAAAAGAGGAGGGGTTTGCGGTTGATGTGGTCTACGATGGAGAAGAGGGTGAATATATGGCTGCGGAGAACCCTTATGATGCGGTTGTCCTGGATTTAAATTTACCGGACAAAGACGGTATGGCTATCTGCAAGAAACTGAGGCAAAGTAAAGTACAAACCCCAATTATCATGGTTACAGCTCGTACCAGTATTGAAGATAGGGTTAAAGGGTTAAACCTAGGAGCTGATGATTATCTAACCAAGCCATTCGTTTTCTCAGAGCTGCTGGCACGGATCAGGTCGCTCATCCGCCGGAACGCTGCTCAAAAATTACCTCAGTACCAGGTTGATGATTTAGTCTTAGATCCAATTAAACATGTTGCCATAAGAGGCAAGGATACTTTAGCTTTAACTGCCAAGGAGTTTGCCTTGCTTGAGTTTTTACTCTCTCATCAAGGCGAGATAGTTACCAGAACCATGATCTTAGAGCATGTTTGGGACTTTAACTACGATGGTCTTTCCAATGTTGTTGATGTTTTTATAAAAACCCTTCGCAAAAAATTGAAGACTGCAGGCAATAAGACGCCGTTAATCAACACCGTTCATGGAGTTGGTTATAAGATTGAGGCAAGTGAGCCACAGTAACCATCTTTTGATTTGTATGTATCATAAGGAATGATCAATATCTTCGACAAGTTTAACCACCTGCCAATTCGAATCAAACTCACAGTCTGGTATACGCTCTCGTTTATGGCCGTACTGGCCTTTTCCTTTGTCAGTTTCTACCTTGTTACCCGCAACCTGTTACTATCAAAAATCGATGACAACCTCAAAGCCCAAGCGGAAGAGATTGTTTTACTCTTAAAAAATCAGGCAATATCTCCGGCAACCAAAGACACTGTTCTTCAAACCTTTCAGGTTACAAAAACCAACTTTGTCTTAGTTCTTAATGATCAAAACGAGGTCGTGGCACAATCGCAAACGTTCCCGGTAGATAACATTCTGTTGACAAAACTGGCTTCAGCAATTGAGAACAATACTCAACCAACGTTTGTTACTGAAGATAAGAACCATTTCTATGTCATTCCTCTCTACAACAACAATACACTAGTAGGCACAGTGATTGTTGGGGATTCAATCGAAGCCATTAATCAGGCTTTTGCCGTTTTACTAAACACCTTAATTCTGATCTTTCTTATTTTCCTCTTACCACTCATATTACTTAGTTTTATCGAAGCCGATATTTCTCTGTATCCTCTCCGTGATCTGGCACTAAAGATGAATGCTATTAACACCAAAAACCTTTCTGATCGTGTCGATATCCTTAACCCTAAAGACGAAATCGGCGAGGTGAGTACTGCGTTCAATAAACTACTCGATAGAATTCAAAAGGGCTTCGTTAAAGAACGGCAACTTATTCACGATGTTTCCCATCAGCTCAAAACCCCGTTAACAGCCATGCGTAGTGATATTGAGATTGCCCTTACTAAGAAAAGGAGTGCTGTTATCTATTATGATATCCTGAAAAACTTACTCGTTGACACCACACGAATGGCGGATCTATTAAAAGACATGATGAACTTTGCCTGGGCAGCCAGTGATGATCAGGAGAAAAACTTTCAGCCCCAAAATATCAGCACCATTCTCGAAGAAGTTGCCGAAATTACCCAACAGCTTGGGTTCGAAAAACAAATTATGGTCAAAACCAGCATCATGCCTGATCTAATGGTCATGGGACAGCGTGAAAAACTTTTACAAATCTTTATTAACATTTTAGAAAACGCTTTAAAGTACTCGCAGGATCATGGCACAATCCTTATTCAGGTTAGTGAAAGTATGCCTTTCGTTAAGATCATCATTAAAGATAACGGCATCGGTATTGGTAAAAAAGACTTACCGAATATTTTTGAACGATTTTATCGGGGAAAAAGTAACGTTGGCGAGGGTTCAGGTTTAGGGTTGTCTATCGCTGCAGCGCTGGTTAAAGCTCATAGAGGCACTATTGAAGTAACCAGCCAAAAACATAAAGGTACAACCTTTGTCATCTCTTTTCCTTTGTTTAACCAACCACTCTTACCATCTCAAAAAACATCATCACTTAAAATTCCTCCGTTGGCTTTAAAAAGACCTCATGTCCGGACATTTTTTAAAAAGCAGTTCACTTCTTTGAAAATGAAGCAATAATGAATAAATCTTCATAAACTGCTCACGTTTTGCTCATGTGCTTGTCAGTATACTTAAGCTACTCTTTGACAAGCAGAAAACAAGACGCCACAAAACACCAGACTAACTCCCAACTGGTTTTGTGATCTAACTAGACGTTCACAGGTGCGCGCTGCTTTTCTTCCCTTGTAAAAAGAGCTATTATTAAATTAGCAGCTCTCTTACATGACAATACCTATTGACAGTTTTGATCGTTGTAGGGATCCTACTGTTAATTTTTAAGGACAGAACTATCGAGTTTCATATATCAAAAAAGCAATCCACAGGCAGATTGCTTTTTTGTTTTCTTTCTTCAATCCACCAACGGTACTACTGAAAACAAATGCTCCAAATTCATACCTTTCTTTATACACTTGATACAATCCCATCACTTTAGAGCTTGCATAAAGTGGGGTAAATACGATATTCTATTCGTTGTAATTTTACAAATTTTTCTATGGAATTTATCATATTTACCTTTATTGACTTCATTCTTCACATTGATAAACACTTAGTAACAATAACTCAAGCATATGGCACCTGGACCTATGCGATATTGTTTTTGATCATTTTTTGTGAAACAGGTTTAGTAGTGACTCCGTTCTTACCGGGAGATTCGCTATTGTTTGCAGTCGGTGCATTAACAGCACTTGGTGCTTTAGAGTTTAGTGTTTTATATCCTTTACTAATCATTGCTGTTGTCCTTGGAGACAATATCAACTATTGGAACGGCTACTTTTGGGGATCAAAGGTTTTGGAAAACGATAAATTCCCATTGATAAAACGTTCACATATCGAAAAAACTCAACAGTTTTACGGTAAACACGGCGGTAAAACCATTATCTTAGCTAGATATATTCCTATTGTCCGCACTTTTGCTCCGTTCGTAGCCGGTATTGGCAAGATGTACTACCCAAATNNATCACATGGATTACCTTATTTACTGTTGCAGGATACTACTTTGGCAACATTCCTGCAGTCAAACACAACTTTACCTTAGTTATTTTTGGCATTATTCTTGTTTCTATACTGCCACCAGTCATAGAGTATATCAAGAGTCGCAGACATAAAGTTGAATTGTCGTCAGAAACTGAGTAGTGGTAAGACGGTTTCAATCGACTTCTATTGCAAACTGGTACTTTTCAAGCTTCTGATATTTTCTTATAGTAAATGTATGCCACCATTATCACACCGGCTCGTATCTATTGTTTTGACGTGTTCTGTTTTCTTATTCTTTATAGGAGCAGGTGTTTACTATTCTTTTAGCTCTACCACTTCCCCCTCTGAGTTAACCACGTTAGTGAGTAACTCACCAGAAACCACCCAATCCCAAGGAGTTAACCCCCTTACACCAGAACCACCCCAAAGACTGCTCCCAACCCCGAATGTAAAAACATCTGACCAGTTTTCTTTTGAGTTAAGCCAGGAGTCAACCCAAGAATTGCTTGCAAACAGTAATTCAGAGCTGCAGGTGGAAAGAGAAGTAGAGGATAGCACTGAACAAACGTATCGTTGTTTTTCCTCTTGTGAGTATAGTTACCAATGTCCTGACCAATTAGAATGTCAGCAAATTGGAGATCTTAAACGCTGCGTTGATATCCGTTGTCCCTATGACACCTCTTGTACATGTAAGAGTGGGACATCAACAGTAACTCAAGAACCTGATACCAAAGAGCTTGGAGGCCCTACTGTTTTAAGTGCAACAACAAGCGCAACCCCATCACCGACAGCCACTCCCTCACTCGTTCCGGTACCGGCACCAACGGTAAAACCAGTGACTACCACTAGTACTGCTTCTGCCAATGCAAAAGCGCTTCCAGAAGCAGGTGTAGAGGATCTAACCTTTGCTTTACTTGCAGTTGGGACGTCCCTAACTGGTATTGGCCTGGTGTTACGTAAGTCACGGTAATCGTGATTCTTCAAAAAACTGCTCCTGTTATACCTATGAAAAAGGCTAGTAAGACTGCATATACATTAAGTAATAATTTATCAGATTCAGTTTGGGAATTAGTCCAAATGTGGAGTGTTTTTGCTAAAACAATCATTGGTAACCAGTTCATGATTGCCCTTGACGAAGTAACGGTAAACTTAGCGAAAGCAGCCAAAGCATCAACCCCTGAGACTCAACAAGACTTTTTAGCGAAAGCTCATGAGCTCTTGACTGAATGCTTTATCTGGAATGATAAAGCCCGACGAAGAAAGCTATTGGTAAAAGACGATTACCAAGCGATATTTGTGAGTTTAACCAAACTGCAGGAATTAGTTAACAAATCGTTACCCCATTAAAAGTCTTCTTTTCCACACAATCCTTGAGCAAACAAAATTGGATCACATCCGTATCCCTCAGGCATAATGCAGTAGGTTGTACTGGTACCATCTTCATTTTTCCACTGTTCAAAGTGACCTCCTTTAGACAGACAAAACTGTTGCGCTTCTTCTGATGTTGGCGTTTTTCTTCGGGCAATAACTTCTTCTACCGTTGGAACTTGCCCTGGTTGGGGAGTTTGGGCACACCCGGATAACAGAGAGGTAAGTATAAGTGAGACAATAAGATAAACATTAGGTTTTTTCATAGGTATATAGTACAAAACAGTGGTTTATGAAGTCAAAGAAGTGTTATTGGGGAAAACCGTATCAAGGACTTCCTGAGCTTTTGCTTTATCAACCTTTCTTGGCTTAAAACTATCAGCCCGGTCAATAATATGTAACCGTTTCAACTCTTTTAAGACTTTAAAGGCTGTGACATACGGAATATGCAGATTCTCCTGTAAGAGGGGATTAGTTAGAAACCCAGTATGTATTGCAAGTTTTAGGGCTGCAGGCAAGACATAAGAAAATTCTTCTTCTTTTAAGTACTTACCATCAGAACGAGTGCTTTTTTGAGCTTTCTGATTATATATTTTTCGGCCCGTATGGTTTCCATGCATTTCAAGTTTTACCTGACTTTCAAGTTTGAACAATGTATCTTTCGATAATGAGAGGGTATCATCAACTAATGATTTTTGCTGAATATGTTCAACCTCAGGATGTTGCCGTTTATCATGACTACCCCGCTTATGCACTTGCGTTACTTGAGGTTCGTCAAAGTCATATAACACTGTACCGCTCGTGTAATCAGGCACATAGGAAAACTCTTTTCCCCCCGGATATTCTTCACTCAATTCTTCTAAAACATGAACAAAGTTATCAACAAGGTGGTTATACTCAGTAACCAGTGGATGTTTCCAGGTATCCTGCAGCATGATACACACATGATCTTCAAACCACAGCTTCTCATCAGGCCCCCGGTGAAAGTGCTTAAAGTAATCCATACCATGCTCTTCTAAAGCCACCATAAATGTTTGCAAGCAATAAATTCGATCAGCCACACACACTGCCTTGGCTTCAAAAGGTGCTATTCTCACTGCTTCAATGTAACGTTTTTTTCGGATTTCCCAGTAGCGCTCAAAGGCCAGACTGGTATCCTCAGTTACCGTTTTTACGATATCAGCTACAACCTCACCACAAGCAAGATAGATCTCGTCTTGAGGACACTGAGTGTATTCGAGTAAGTGATGACAGTATCCAGCAGCAACAACCTCTTCTGAAAAACCGGCTCGAGCCAGGATAGTTGCCACCGCAGTTGGATGGATAAAAAATTCGAATTCTTCACCAAAACAGGTTTGATCCTGATGCCAGTAGTTAGCTAGCCGAATTGCATTCTCAATCAATGGCGAAAATGAATCTATCATAGCTATACAATAGCAAAAATTCCCAAGTTATTCATGAAGTTTTTTTAATCGCCAATAATGACCAGCTCTTGCTCAGCTCTTGTTACTGCCGTATACAACCAACGTCTCCATTGTTGGTCATCCATGTGTTTATTCCGCTCTTCGAAAACAACGACTTTCTTAGCTTGACTACCTTGGGCTTTGTGAACCGTGAGGGCATATCCAAAGTCAAATAGTGATACCCCAATATTTTTATTTAAAGTTTCCTGTGTACCAAATTGTTCTATGCTCATATTTCCAAAGAAAATATCATCTTCTCCATCAAATTCAATCTCAGTTTCGTATACTTTAAGGTCGTCTAACTTTATCTCCTGTATACTAAGAATTGTCCCTGTCATTCCATTAAAGATTCCATCAACATGGTTGTTTTTTAGGCAGATTACTCTGTCATTAATCTCTGGGTGTTCAGATTCGAACTCAAGGAGTTGTCGTATACCTCGATTTAATTTTAATCGTGTAGAATTATACCCTGTTAAAACAAGCATATCCTTGTTGTATGTACTAAATATATTCGTTAAAAATTCCTGAGTGTCTTCCCTCTGTTTTGAAATTTTCCTTACCTTGTTTCCAAAATCTATGGATGGGATATTCCCATATTTTCTAGCTATTTCGGAAAGTTTTATAATTGGGTTGTTTTTCTCTTGCCTGTATATTTCTTCTAGTTTTAGCTGTGGCTTCTCCATTAAATTGAATGTACCTTCTATTGGAGGTAATTGACCATGATCTCCTACAGCCAATATTGGTTTTTGAAAAGAGAGAAGATCTTGCCATATGTTTTCATTAACCATTGAGGCTTCATCTATAACAATGAGATCGTAGTCCAATTCCTCAAAGGGTTTTTTCTCCCATCCAACAATATTGTCATCATCATCTACAATCGCTTTGTATATCAAGCTATGGATTGTCCCTACAAAATCTTTATGTTTTAGAGCTTTTACCTCTTGGAGTTTTCTCTTGAGTATAACGGCAGCCTTACCGGTATATGCACAGTAAGCTATGGATATTTGGGAATCTTCCTTTTTCAGTTTGTTTGCCAGGTACCCTAAGAGGGTAGTTTTACCTGTACCTGCATATCCACCTAGAGTTAAAAACTGTTGCTTAGGTGATTTATACCAATCGAATATTTGATCAAGGATGTTTAACTGAAGTTTTGATAATTCGGATAACATAGGAGAAGTATATTATATATATTCTTGGTTTCAAAGTTAGATACTGCTATACTGAAATATATATAATCTGCTCGATAATATTATGCCTGAAAACTTTCTCTATTTTGATACTGAAACGACAGATGTTCAATCAAAAGACATTATCCAGTTAGCTTTGGTTTCGGATGATGGTATTTCATTAAATATGTATTTCAAACCCATCCAGGATATCTCCATAGCGGCAATGGCAGTCCATCATATAACTCCGGAATTTCTTAATGACAAGCCAACTTTTGAGCAATCTGTTTACAATGATAAGCCATTGAAAGAATACCTAGAATCGTTAGGTGAAAAATATATCTGGGTAGCACATAATGCAGAATTTGATTTAGAAGTTTTGTACAAGAAAGGTATAAGGATACCCAAAAGTATTTGTACATTTAAATTAGCTAGAAATATGTTTGAACAAGAGGGGATGGATTTAGAAAGTTATTCATTACAATATCTTAGATATTACCTAGGTTTATACAAGAATGAGGATGTTGAACATAATACGGCACATGATGCTTTAAGTGATGTATATTTTGTTAGAGATTTGTTTAAGTATATACAAGAGAATAGTAAGTTGAGTATTGAAAATATGTTACAGATATCTAAAGAGCCAGCATACATTAGGAATATACACTTCGGTAAGTATGCAGGGAGATCATTAGAAGATATAGCTAAGGAAGATAGGGAATATTTAGAATGGTT
>DCTD01000050.1:6086-6982 GCA_002335355.1 Patescibacteria group bacterium UBA1449 | reverse complement strand
GGGTGTTGTCAGCGATCGAACTGTTTGACAAGGAAATGGAAAGCGTGGATCATACGAACTGCGAAGTCTGTTCGACTGAAGAACGGGCGTTTATGATGTGACAATAAAGTTGTCATCCTGAACTTGTTTTAAGATCCCTTTTGGACTTTTATTTTATTCATATGGGGATCCCGAAACAAGTGCGGGATGACGATTACAAAGTATGCTTTATCTTGCTGCAGATCACCAGGGTCTGAAACTAAAAAACCAACTGAAAAGCTGGCTTTCTGTAAAAAAGATTGCTTTCAAAGATCTTGGTGCTTACGAGCCTAATCCCAACGATGACTATCCTGATTTTGCCCAGGCAGTCGCTCAAAAAGTCGTTGAAGACCCTGAAAATAAAGGTGTGCTATTGTGTGGCTCGGGGGCAGGAGTCTGTATTGCCGCCAACAAGATAAAAGGTATCCGTTGTGCCATTGGCTTCAACTATCAGCAAGTCGAACGTTTCGTCCAGCATGACGATATTAATGTGTTAGCCATTGCTGCTGACTATACTTCCAAATTTAAAGTTTTTCAGTTAGTCAAGACATTTATAAACACTTCATTTATTGGAGAGGAACGGCACAGGAGGAGATTAGAGAAAGTGAGAGAGCTAGAAAAGTAATTTGAACTTAAAATCTAACCGACCATTCTCTTTTTTAACCTCAACCTCAAAACTTCTCATTACAGTTATTGCTATAATCGCTTTTATTAATAAACAAGTTACAGATGGAGGAAAGTAAAACCACCCTAATCCATAAAGAACGATAATTCCTAATAAAACTAGTATAGTGATAGTTTTCCATTTATTAACTAAATTCATTCAATTTTCCTGTTAGATAGTTTTTTACTTCGTCATGCTGAACTTGTTTCAGCAT
>DCTD01000050.1:324-6017 GCA_002335355.1 Patescibacteria group bacterium UBA1449 | reverse complement strand
TTTCAGTGTATATGCCGTATTGAAGAATTTAGTAATTTACAGTTAATTCGTCAAAAAAGATGATTTCATCTTTTGTTTTGGTCTTCTTACTAACTGCTTCAGTAGTGCAATAAGAAAGTTATAACGTTATTTTTTTTATTCAAATAACGTTTTCTTACTTCTTCTTTGGCACCACTTCTGCTACCATAGAATCATTGAAAAGCTTGTCATCAAGTTGTTACTGCCCTATTCATGACGCCAGGTAATCAGTTACCTGAGTTCAGGAATACGCATTTTTCTATGATTAAAGTTGGAATCAATGGTTTTGGCCGGATTGGCCGGGTGGCGTTGCGCATTATCATGCAAAAGTATGCTGACCAAATTGAGGTGCCGATTGTGAACACTTCAGGGAGCATGGATGTGGCCGGCTGGGCGCATATCTTTGAATTTGATACCATGTACCGCCGTTTTCCAGGTACGGTTGAGGTTGATGGTGAGGCTATGGTCATTAACGGTAAAAAAATATTTATTAGTGCCGAGCGTGATCCGGAAAAGATACCGTGGGGTGAACATGGTGCTCAGGTTGTTATTGAATCAACGGGTGTGTTTACTGATGCTGAGGGGATGAGTAAACATCTGCGGGATACGGTTGAAAAAGTCATCTTATCAGCACCTGCTAAGGGCGGTGAGGTTAAAACCGTGGTTTTAGGTATTAATGATGCCGATGGTAAGGCAGAAAAACTGATTAACAACGCTTCGTGTACCACCAACTGTGTGGCTCCGGTTACCAAAGTTATTATGGATTCATTTGGTATAGAGAAAGCGGCCATGACAACAGTCCATGCCTACACCTCTGACCAGTCAATCCATGACGGATCTCACCGTGACTTACGCAGGGCTCGAGCTGCAGCGGTCAATACCATTCCGACTACGACTGGAGCCGCTATTGCGGTCACTGAAGTCTTAACTGAACTTAAGGATAAGTTTGACGGTATTGCTATCCGGGTACCAGTAGCAACTGGCTCTTTAACTGACTTTACTTTTATTACTAAGCGTGATGTTACTGTTGAAGAAGTTAATCAAGCCTTAGTAGACGCTTCGCACAGTGAAGCCTTGGGTAAGTATCTCTATACAACCAAAAAACCCCTAGTTTCATCTGACGTTATTGGTTGTGAAGCCTCATCACTTGTTGACTTGTCTTTGACTCAAGTCATTGATGGCAATCTGTTAAAAGTCTATGCCTGGTATGATAATGAGTGGGGCTACGCTAACCGGTTAGTTGAGCAAACATTAGTTCAGTAAAATTCATTTTCATAATGAAACTGCCACCTGCCTAACACACCTCGCAGGTGGCTTTCTAATTATGCATACCTACGTAAACCGCCTTGTTCCACTAGTTAAGCAACATATTTTTTTACTATTATTTACCCTAATTACTTTCTTGTTATTTCTTTATCCGGTTAGTGATGCTGATTTAGGATGGCATCTACGGTGCGGTCAATTCTTTTGGGAGAATAAGCAAATCTTCCAAGGAAATCAGTTTTCTTTTTTGCTTCCTGATTATCAATGGATAAATCATTCATGGCTATTTGATGTAATTGAGTATCCTCTATACGAACTTGGAGGTTTTACCTTATTATCATTGGTCGGGAGTATTCTTCTTCTTACTAGTGTTTGGTTAGTGATTCCTTCTTCTTTGCGAAAGCAGTACAGCATTTTCTCTCTTATCCCTTTAGTATTGTTTACCACACCACTGTTAAACACTGGTTTTAAAAGCATGTATATCAGTTTTCTGCTTACTGCCCTTGTTTGGAAACTACTATATGAATACACTGCATCTAAACAGGATCGATACGTATTTCTACTTCCTTTATTGTTTCTACTCTGGGCCAATCTTCATGGTCAGTTTATGGTGGGGTTGGGGATAGTTGGTCTGTATGCGCTTGGACATACTATTAAAATAAAACATCAGACAAGTGTCGATAAAAAACTTTGGCTAGCTATTGGGCTTTCAATTCTAGCTACACTAATAACTCCATACGGGTTTAAGTTATATGAAAACACAGTGCTTCATTTACAGTCGCCTCTTGCTCAGTTTATTATGGAGTGGCAGCCGTGGGAATATACCAGTCCTTTGATGATTCTTTTCTACTGCTACTGTGCCTGGCTGGGGTGGTATATGTTCAAGTACCGAAAAACTTCCTTGGGTGAAGTGCTTGTGCTTTTGGCTCTTTCAGTTTTAGCAATCAAAGCTCGGAGGATGATACCTTTCTTTATTCTTTTATCACTTCCAGTGTTTTTAGCAAGTTTAGAGGGGTTAAAAAAACAGTATGCCCACGTTTGGCAGTTAGTTATATATGCTTTTATAGGTATCTTAGGTTTTTATGTTATCTTGCAACCAAATTGGCGAAACTCATTTCATCAATCGTGGGATACCTACTGTGCTAGTGAAATTCAATGCAGCGAAGCTCTTATTCAGTTTCTTAAGACTCAACAGATCAAAGGGAAAATTTTCAATGCTTACCGGCTTGGCAGTCATTTAATCTACCGTTATCCGGAAGAGAAAGTTTTTATTGATGGAAGAATGACGGTTTGGCAGGATAGTAGGGGGTGGGCACCGATTAATGACTACACTACGATAGTCTATGCTGGGAATGGTTCCCGGGAATTATTTTACGATCATAATTTTGATTATGTTATTATCAACCGGCAGTATCCTTTGGCAACAATTCTCCAGGAAACAGAACGTTGGCCGATGATATATTATGATGATAAGATTATTGTCTTTCAAAACCCATCAAAACAATAAGTTATTAACTAGTAAAAAAAACTGTGTATGACCTTGAAACATAAAGTACTTCTCATAATTCGTGATGGTTGGGGGCACGGTAAACCGGATAAAGGTAATGCTATCTATAATGCCCATGTTCCAAACCACACCTACTATACCCAGAACTTTCCTACCAGTGTTATTCAGTGTACTGGTAATGCAGTGGGTAATCCTGAGGGCTCTCAGGGGGGCAGTGAAGTTGGTCACTTAACAATTGGTGCGGGTAGAATTGTTTGGCAACCTTATGAGCTGATTAACCAGAAGATTAAGCATGGTGAGTTTTTTACCAACGAAGTCTTGCTTTCAGCCATTATTCATTGCAAGAACAACGGGACCAATCTGCATCTTGATGGATTATTCTCAACTGAGGGTGTTCATGCTGATTATCGGCACCTGTTAGCTCTGCTTAAGCTGTGTAAACAGGAAGAGTTTGATCGGGTTTTTGTACACCTAACCCTTGATGGCAGAGACATGCCGGAGCGCTCGGCCTTGCCTTTGGTCGAAGAAACTGAGAAAAAAATTGCAGAACTAGGGGTGGGAAAGATTGCTTCAGTTATTGGCCGTTACTACGCTATGGATAGAGATCAAAACTGGGACAGAACCCAAAAAGCTTATGATCTTTTAGTTAAAGGTGAGGGCTTTAAGGCTATGTCAGCCCGGCAAGCGATTGAGGCTGCTTACCAACGAGGTGAAAAGACCGATTATTACGTCCAACCAACTGTTATTTTGACTGAACAAAATCATCCCGTAGCTATGCTACAGGAAAATGATGCTCTGATTTGGTACAACTTCCGGTCAGATCGTTCCCGGCAAATAACGGCTATGATTAATCAACTTGACTTCTGTCCGGTCAAGATACCTGATACTCCACATGTTTACTATGTTTGTTTTAGCTCGTACGACTCCAACTGGAATTTACCTGTCGCTTTTCCTCAGGAGCAGGTAGTAAATAACGTAGGTAGTGTGCTCGCTCAGAATCAAGTCAAACAACTTCGGATTGCTGAAACAGAAAAGTATGCTCACGTGACCTTTTTCTTTAACTCACAGGTGGAAAACCCTTTCCCAGGAGAAGAGTGTATTCTTGTTGCCTCTCCCAAAGTGTCCTCATATGATCAAAAACCGGAAATGTCAGCGTATGAAGTGACAGAAAGACTCTTAGCGGAAATGAGTAAGTATGAGTTTATTCTGGTTAACTACGCTAATCCTGACTTAGTGGGTCACTCAGGGGTTTTCCAAGCAGTGGTTAAAGCCTGCGAAGTCGTTGATGAGTGCTGTGGGAAAGTGATTAAAGAGGCTTTAGATAATGACTTTGTTGTCTTTTTAATGGCTGATCATGGGAATGCTGATCACATGCTTTATGATAACGGTGATGTTGATCCTAGTCATGGATATAATCCAGTCTTACTCACCGTTATTAGCAATGATCTTCAATTGCAACAGATTCACCTAGCAGGTGGTGGTCATCAGGATATTGCACCAACGATACTGGAAGTGATGGGAATTGATAAACCTCAGGAAATGACAGGTATCAGTTTAATCGTATCTTCTTTGGATAAGCTTTAAAAACTGTTTTTACTTCCTAGATTTGATTCGGAAAATTTTCCTGAGGATTAGTGATAAAGGGTGGCTGATGATTTTCAGTACCTGGAGTCGGTTTAGGGCACGTTTCTTTAGGTTGAGTTCCAGGGATAAAATAGACAATTCTTTTATTGCGGCAGTAACAATCAACCAGGCCAGTTTCAGCACAAATCTGTACCGGCACTAATCCTGTTGGAGGAGTAAACGCAGCAAGAGTTGTTTTATGCTCAAGGATACTGGTAATAATGGTATTCCAGATAGGTGTTGCACCAGTAATTCCTGAAGCGACCGCATTCATAGGTGTGTTATCGTTGTTGCCTACCCAGACTACAGTGACATAGTCTGGTGTATAGCCAATTGTCCAGTTATCCCGTTTATCGTTGGTTGTTCCCGTTTTAACTGCTACTTGTTGTTGAGGAATATTAAGTAGTGAGTTAGGACCAAAAGCAGGTATCCGAGCATTGTTATCAGATAGGATATCACTTATTTGATAAGCAATCATAGGGCTTAGCACTGCCTCTGGTTGACAAAAAAGGGTATCTGCAGCTTCAGCTTGGGGGATAAACTGAACACCAGGATTACAATAGAAGTCTTCTAAGATTTTCCCATCAGCATTCTTTACTTGTAAGATTGGATGTAAACCAACTTTGAGACCCTGGTTGGCAAAAACTCCATAGACAACAGCCATATCGGTCATTTTTACCTCACCACCACCTAACGTCAGACTAAGTCCGAAGCGGTTGCGTTCTTTCCATGTCGTAATTCCCATAGTCTGAGCAAAGTTAATCAGATTACTGACTCCAAGACGGTCAAGGAGTTTTACAGCTGGGATATTAAAACTAGAACCAAGGGCAGTACGTAACGTTACTCGTCCATGGTACTTGCCATCATAGTTAACTGGGGCGTACACTCGGTCACCATCAGGATAACTAACCGGTGTATCCTCAATAACTGAGGCTGGAGTAAACCCTGACTGCAGGGCTAAGGCATAGGTTAAGGGTTTTATTGATGAACCAGGTTGACGGAGTTGGGTTGTCACGTTAACATTTCCGTCACGTTCTGTATCAAAATAGTCACGGGAACCAACCATTGCTAAAATTTCACCTGTTTGTGGTTTAGTGACCAGAGCTGCTCCATTGGTAACATGCATTGAAAACAGTTTCTCAATTTCATCGTTCACTGCCTTTTCGGCAACTGCTTGAATCTGTGGATCAAGGGAAGTGTAGACTTCTAGACCTCCCTCTTCAACCATGCGAGTACCATATTTTTCAACTAAGAGATCTTTAACATACATGACAAAATGAGG
>DCTD01000050.1:0-273 GCA_002335355.1 Patescibacteria group bacterium UBA1449 | reverse complement strand
CTCCAAACGGTGAGTAACGGGTTGGAGCTGTTGGGATACCTGATAGCAGGGCTGCTTCAGCTAAAGTCAAGTCTCTTGCCGACTTTCCAAAGTAAGTTTGAGCAGCTTCTTCTACTCCGTAAGCAACTCCTCCATAGGGGATTTCATTAAAGTACATCTGAAGAATGTCATGTTTACTGAATAAAAGTTCGACTTCAATTGCTAAAACCAGTTCCTTAAATTTTCTGATAAAGGTCTTTTCTGAAGAAAGAAGGACATTCTTTACCAGCTGTT
>DCTD01000063.1:264-9423 GCA_002335355.1 Patescibacteria group bacterium UBA1449 | reverse complement strand
AGGGGTGACCCTATGTTTTAATTAGAAATAATTGAGTATGGAGAACGGGGAAATACAGAGGCTAGAATTTAATGGGGAAAATGAGGAAAAGAAGCTTTGGCGGAAATATATTTTCACAGTAGTTTTGCATTGATTCCTTATCATAGCACATATAGGGAAGTTTTTTGCGTGTCGTACTTTTTCGCCATTATTACGAATGGTTTTCGGAAAACGATATCATTATAGCACATGATAGGAGGTTTTTNNTGATAACATATCCTTCCAGCCTTCGTAAATCATCACCATTGCCAGGGTATCAAGCTCGCAGTATTTAAGTAAGGCCTGGGATATTTCTTGCCTTTCATAGTCACTCATATCGGTAAACTGCAAGCGCATATAAGCGGTGGTTGCTGCACCGCCATCCTTTAGCTGATTGTAGGTATCCAGAAGTAAAAAATCTTTTTCTTCCACATCCTCAAACATTTTAGGCAGCAGGGAGTATGGATCTGCGACTCGGCCTTCTTCAAATTTTATCCATGCCCAGTCTTTGAAATTAAGGCTGGGAATTCTGCCTTCTGCTCCATAGATGGGTTGGGAATACTTTTCCTGCAGGAATTTAGAGCTATTTAATATGGCCGGAAGAACCTGTTTTATGGAATTGGACCCATTGGTCGCCGGGTCATAATAATACCGCTTAACCAGTTCCAGCATATCAACCATATTTCTTTCGCCCTGCCACTCTTCCACCTGGCTGTCAGTAGATTTGGTGATCGAGCGTATAAAGCCGCATAGTTCTTCCCTGTCTGCTATGTTTTCATCTTCCAGTATCTGTGTGTAAATGGTATTGAGGTAGCTATTTTCATGCGGAGCATATCTGAAGATGGTGCCATTATCGTGCTTTAGATCTTCCATAAGGCTTCTTAAAAAACTGTAGTTGGGGAATATACCGGGTGCAGTATCAAGGTGTTGGCTGCAGTGTTCTATTTTTCCATCTTGGTGGACTACATGATGGGAATACTGGAAAGCTATCCCTTCATAAGGCCTTCTGCCTTTGTTAAATGGAATGGCAACCATGGAAGTCTCAAAATCAATAAAATGGAGGGGGTAAACCCAACTAGCCATTTCTCTTTTGAGATTTTCAAAATCTATCCAGGCGGAGCTATCTTCGGCTTTTACTTTCTGTATCTGTAACAATTGCCGCTGGCTGGTGGAAATTCCGGGTTTTTTATCTTCCTTATTTATCTTCCTTAAGATTAATATCTGTTTCTTCAACATCGGTTATCCTAATGCGCCCTTCGCTTAACAGCTCATTCTTTCTTCTAAAATTCCAGATATCAAGGATTGTCGGTTTCTTAAGATCATCATCACCAAGGTTAAAGCACTCCTTCCAGCATTCATTAAAACCGCTTTTCAAACCAGCCATTTCATCAGCTTGGGTTGTTTTATAAGGGCAATCTTTGCATTACGAAGATGGCACGGGTGGGATCTTCTCGTTTCTTTTATAGTGCTGTCCCAGAAAGTCTATATATTCAGTGAAACTCATAGGTCGATCCGGTTGGCCAAAATCGCTGTGATATATCACGTCGCAACAGTCATCGACATTTATCGTTGTAAGTAATCTGATTGAAAGATCTTCTTGAGTTGGTTCAGGCATCACTGTGACATGAGTTCTATCATCCCTGCTCCTGGTGATCTTGAACTTCTGGTTAAGCCCATCGGTGGGACAGATTGCGGTTTTATCTATCAACATCAGGTTGGCAGCTACCGTACAGCCCGGAAAAGCCTGGCTTATTACATACTTCTGGAAGGCAGCATCTGCCAGGTATTCATAAAATTTGGAAGAAAGAGTACCATTTTTATTGAAAAATCTATCTTTAACGGGAGTGAATGATTTTGCCTTGACTTCCAGGAGGTCAAGGTGGTTTCCCTCTTTTTGCAGGATATCCGCTCTTATAAAAAAGTCCTTATAGCGCACTGCGGCTTCAAAAATGACGACATTATCTTTTTTAAGCAGTTCATTGGTCTCGGCAAGAACTTCGTTGCTATCCAGGGTTTCAACCGAATGGCCGCCGGGGAAATAATATTTGGCCAGTTCTCCCACCTGGAAGCCTCCATCAGCAAGAGCTTTCAGAAAGCTGTCTTCAAGCTGTTGGTTGGCATATTCCGGCTTGCCATCGTAATAAAGCATGGTTGGGCATTTCAGCGCCAGCTTAAAACGCGACTTGGTAAGGTAGCGTGGTTTTTTCTCTGTTTCCATTTTTTATTGCTTCCTCAATTACTGTTGTTACCAGCCTTGTATTGTTTACTTTTCGGCAAGAACTAGAGTATAAATGTAGGTCTTATACTGCAAGGCATTCTTGAAGCTTGCGTTTCAACTGGTCTTTAATCAGCTTGCCCAGATTGGTTGAAATCGCCGTCTTTATCCATGCTGATATTAATAGTATGCAGCTTTGTTATTCGGCTGATTGGGCTGTTTTCAAGAATTGTAACACACATCTGTGACATTTTAGGCACAAATCGCGCCTGATAATCAGGAAAAATTCTTGATTTTTACAAATCAAGCAATTCTGACACTGGACTGGACTGCTTTATAGGATGGCAGGCTAATCAAGTTTGGGGTTTTTTGTGATTGCAGAAAATCATGGTTGGTTAAGTGAGTTTTTAATCTGCCACCTCAATCTGCGAAGTGACCCCACATCGAGTGCTCGTTGCCCTGATAGCATTGATGTTAAAAACATTGGAATTCTTTTGTTATTGATTTTCACAGTATGGTAACCGAGGTTTTCTTCCCATTGTGTTTGGAATATTTCCCAAAATTCACCATGAGTGTATTTATCATCCTTTTTTACCTCGAAATACTTAGAAAGAAACGCGTTGATAATAATAATCGCCTTAGGGTTGATATATTTTATAACATCCAAAAATATTTCATACTCTTTATCGACGAATGCTTTTAGTTCTTCATTTTTCTTAGCTTTTTTAAATAGTTCTGTTTCTATCTCTTTTTGGTTTGTTATACGTATTGAAAACATATCTATGTGGACAGGTTTTAGGCTATTCTCATCTGCTATTACATTGAATACTTTGAAATATGTATAATGCTGTCGCATGATTTCTTCAGTCACTAACACTTTTTTTCGGGTACTGCTATCACGTTTTTCCCAGTCGTATAAGATAAAAGGAGATAAGTCTTCATCTTTGATATTAGGTAATTTTTCTTGTATAAAACCTTTGTATTTAGTGAACACTTTCATATTATCTTTAGGTACAAATGATGGGTTGACACCGACAAAAAGCATCGTTTTATCTCTCTCAATATTTTCAGGATAAATGTAAGGGTATAATAATTTGCCTTTTATCGATAATTCATCCTCATATTTCTTGTCATAAGTCTTGGGGATAACATCTTCTTTGTCTTCCCATAGCTTGATTATTTCATCATTGATTTCTATTATATTTTTCACTTCCTTTTTTTGTATAAGATGAATTGTTTTGTCATGATCCATGTTTTTATAATCATCAGTTACTGACTCGAGGGGCGTGGATTTGAAAATATTCTCAATCTCTTCCGGAAAAGGCTTATTATAAATTTCCCGTATCTTTTGAGCAGCCGGCAAAGAAAAGTTGAATAAATAACCTTGTTTTCCACCGCCCTTTTTATTCAGGGGAGTATTATCTTCTATCGTTTCGTTAATTTCTCGTAAGTAAGGTTTTATCCTTTTTATCGGGATCGGATCAATTTTAGTTGATTTCAAGTCAACTCTTCGCTTTTCCTTTTTTAGGGAAACTGATTCATTGTGGTCTGTATAATCGTAAGGCTCGCTTGTGGCAATCGAAACTACCTGGATTTTACCTTTAACGTAGTGAAATATGATATCTCCGATTTTTACATATTTTACGGCAGTATAATGCTTTAGCTTATACCCCCGTTTGTCTTGTTTTGGTGCCGAAAGAAAATTTTTTTCTAGTTCGTATCTTTGCCCTTGGTTCACCCACCAAAAATTAGGAGCCATGTTTTATCCACCTTTCCTGTACTCTTCCTTAATCCCCGGATTGTTTCAGTCATTATAGCATATGGTAGTGACGTTCTAGGCGTGGTTTTTGAAAAATATGATAAAAATTACTTCAGAGGTAGGTTTCCAAAAAGAACGCTTTTGTAAACCAAGACATCACAGATTCTCCTATTTTGTATAGTTCAGGTATACTATAACACCCAGATAACCTTTCGTTGGCATAAGTCCACATATGGGGCTACACTCCAGCTAGAAGGATTCGGGAATCAGAAGGGTCAGTTATGTATTTCGATGATGAACGTTATTCAAAAAGTTTAACACGACAGGTGGATACCTTTATAGGGGACAGGTCAGTGTTTTACTACAGCTAGACGGCTAAACTTCATAAAATAAACTTCATATATGGTATAGGAGTCAACAATGGAAACGAAATACGTGCATCTGGAGCAACTATTTAGAAATGAAGCCGGAAAAGAAGGGAGCGTATATGTACCCAACATATGGCCTGATAAACCTGTTGATTATGTATTTATCGCCATGGAACCTTCCTTGGGTAATTGGGCTAAGAATAATGCCGAAGCCCAACTGAAAGTGAGCCAGGGTTTCAAAAATATCGCGTCTTCAACCGTTGATTTTATAGTCCATCATTGTATCAGAGAGTATTTTCTCTCTAGCGGAGAAACCTACTATTTAACCGACCTCTCAAAAGGGGCTATGCTTGTAAAAGAAGCTAAGAAAGATAAAAAGGCAAGATACAAAAGATGGCACAATTTGTTAATAGATGAGTTAGTTTTTGTTTCAAAAGAAACGACCAAACGAATAGCTATTGGTGGAATAGTACGTGATACGTTGAAAAATACTGACTTGAAGTGCCATTTTGATATCGCCCATTACTCTACAGAAGCAAGAGGAAAGCATAGTTCTTATATCAGACAAAACGGTCTACACTCAGAATACGAAGAATTTGAACGAGATATTTCAATCGATACTATCATAAAAACAGCAGTAACAGTCCTCGCTGAAGCAAAAACACAGAACAAAATTGCCAACCAAATCCTCGAAAACCTCAAGTCAAGGGGACTGAGGAAATTGGAAATGAGGTCATTTTTTTATTATAAAAAGGAACTGAGCCGATTATCTAGTGACCAATAATTCATTTAGTCGTAACCTCTATGGGATCAAGTGGAGATTATCCATATCACTATCGAGAAAACTATTCTTATAAATGCTTCTAATGAAGAAACTAAGTCATACAATTGAAAAGGACTATGTGAACAGTGAACCTGTTATATTAAAGTCGTTTACTAAAGCACCTTGTCTCCCCACTCTCAGGCACGGTAATGCAGCAATACCTGAGCTTGTTGATGATCTGTTCTTCGGTGTATTGTCCTGCTTTCATGAGTCCTCCTCGGTTTTTTAATATACCGTAGGACTCTAAGTCAGGGTGCTACTGTTTTCGGGGGAAAGGTCAACATACGAAAACACTGCTATGTTACAACGAGCACTATTACGGGGAAGATCATTCTTTGCACTAACGTGCTCATCCAGGAAGACACAGCCTATAGGGAAAGCCCTGCGCCAGGCTGGACTTTGGATTATATGGTATTACAGGTTACAATAATAGATAATTAGTTGGTAAAATAGTTATGTGTGGTTTAAAAGTTGCCAATTGAGCCTTTTAATTTGAAAGTAAACATAAATATAGAATATATTCTTGAGATACCTTGGGGATTTTTGGTTGAAGCCTACCCAGGTATCTTATTTATATTGGAGGGGTAAGGTTGCTCTTTAAAGCTTATAAAGTGTTCACGGCGCTACTTGCGCTGGTTTTTTTGATAACATCAGCCCCGGTACCGGCACTGGCAGCCGATTCGAACGTGGGTTTAACGGTCGACCCCTCTTCCGGGCAGATTGGCGATGCTGTTACTATTTATGGGAGCGATTTGTACCTGGGGCAGAATCCAATGTTTCGGATTTATTTTACAGATAAGCAAGTGGACCTCAGTGGTGTTGTAAAATACGTGGAAGATGAGTTGACGAGTTATTGCTTTTTCCAAGTATATGCCGATATCGTTGATAACTGTTTTGCCCAGACAATCATTATTCCTTCTTATTTTAACAACAAGGCGGTAGATGAGGACGGGACTTATTACTTTTACCTTGCCAAGCATAATGGCACAATAAATAAATACGTGCTGCTAAAGGGTGAACCGTTTGAACTAACTGGCTTTTCTGATGTGCTTTTTACCCCAACTGAAGGCCATGTTGGCCAGGAGCTTGAGATTACGGGGGAAGGCTTTTCGCCGGGTGAGAGCATCCAGATTCTATTTGATGGTGAAGATATCACCGAAGAATATTTAGATGGTGAGCCCAAAGCAGCAAGCTCTGGTACCTTCAATGTGGTGGTTCCTGTTCCTGCTGCCAGTTACGGTGAGAAAGAAGTAAAGATTGTTGGTGCGTCTTCTCGCATAGAAGTTGTAAAAACATTTACTGTTTTGCCAAAAATAACCCTTTCCCCTACCTTTGGAGGACCAAGCACTCGTATTATCGTCCACGGTACCGGCTTTTCACAGAATACAGATATTTCCTTTAATAATGCTCTTATCGTCCGGGTTCAAGTTACCAGCGGTAGTTTTATGGAAGAGATAGAAATCCCTGCTGATACTGAATATGGAAGCTATGTAATCAAAGCCGAAGATGCAATCCAGCCGGATATAATAAGCGCCACCGCAAATTACGAAGTAATAGATCCATTGATTGCTCCTAATCCACTGGAACCCTCCAAAGGCCGGCAGGATGTGCCGGTTAATCCAACCTTCGCCTGGTCTCCCGTTGTTGTTGCTGAGAGTTATGATTTTCAGCTGAGTACAGATCCAGGGTTTGAATCGGATATTATTGTAGATATTAATCTTACTGAGACCACCTATACCCATAACGGCTCTGAGCTTATCTATGATACCTATTATTACTGGAGGGTCCGGGCAGTTGCGGAGGATGAGGCTTGCAGTCCCTGGTGCCAACTGCAAAACTTTCATACCGTACCGGAGTCTTCTAACCCGGGCGATCCTACCGAGACTCCAGATCCAACCGTAACGGTAACAGTAACCGTTCCGCCAATTACCACCACTGTAGGTGTTACTTCGCCTCCTCTTACTGTTACGCGAACTCAGCCCCCGGTAACGGTTACTGAAACAAACGAAGTTACTTACACCACAACCGCGGTAATAACCACAACTGCGGTCAGTCCAACAGTCACTTTAACCCAACCACCAATAACAATCACAAATACTGAGATAGTTGAGCAACCGCCAGTAACTGTGACCCAAACTATTGAGCCTGTTAATCCTCCTTCAGGTGCACATCAAGGTGCCCCAAACTGGGCAATGATCGGCATGATTTTAGGTGGAGCCGTCATGGCTTCTGCGGGTATCGTAATCTTGATAGATAAGATCCGCTATTAAACTGGTTGTTTGCTTCTTTTGTTAGAAGGTAGATCCTCCCAAGTATTAATTATTATTTTGAAGGTATATTTTTGTGTCTGAGAATAACATAAACAAATTAGATGGTACAGAAAAAGAAGTTAGCCGCAGGCGTACTTTCGCCATCATATCTCACCCGGATGCCGGAAAAACCACGCTTACCGAAAAGTTGCTTCTGTATTCCGGGGCGTTGCATCTTGCCGGTGCGGTAAGAAGCGGCAGCGGTACCAGTGCTACCGCTTCGGATTGGATGGCAATGGAGCAGCAGCGCGGGATTTCAATTTCTGCAACAGCGCTTGAGATGGATTATCGGGGTTTTCGTATAAACCTGTTAGATACACCCGGCCACCAGGACTTTAGCGAAGATACCTACCGTACACTTATAGCGGTTGACAGCGCGGTGATGGTTCTGGATTGTGCCAAAGGCATTGAGCCACAGACGGAAAAACTTTTTAAAGTCTGCCGGATGCAAAACATGCCAATCATCACTTTTATTAACAAAATGGATCATCCTGGCCGTGATCCGCTTGAGCTGCTGGATGAAATAGAAAGAATGCTGGGCATAACAGCAGCCCCTATGAACTGGCCAATCGGCGAAGATATTGATTTTAAGGGTGTATATGACTTTGGAAACCACCAGGTTCAACTCTACGAACGTACTGCCCACAACATGTTCAGAGCTCCGGTTACCGTAACTGGAATTGATGATCCTGAATTGGAAAAGATAATTGGGGAAACTGCCTGTAGCAAGTTATCCGGAGAAGTGGAACTGCTTAAAGGCGTGGGTAATGTTTTTAACCGGGAAAGCTATCTTGCTGGAAAGCTTACCCCGGTATTTTTTGGCAGCGCACTCAACAATTTTGGGGTCGAACCATTTTTAAATGCAGTTTTGGAACTGGCACCCGCACCAGCCGTCAGGCAGGTGGAGGGTGGAGTAATTGACCCTAACAGCCAGGATTTTTACGGCTTTATATTTAAGGTGCAGGCTAACCTTGATCCGCGCCACCGGGACAGGATGGCATTTATGCGGGTGTGCGGAGGAAAATTTACCAAAGATATGCCGGTGTTTAACCCCAGACTGGCAAAAGAAGTCAAGCTGACTCGCGCTTTCAGACTATTTGCGCGGGAACGGGAGCCAATTGAAGAAGCTTTCCCGGGGGATGTAATTGGTATTATCAGCCCTGGTCTGTTTGCTATAGGGGATACAGTTACCACCGGCAAGCAGCTTCGGTATGCGGAAATACCGAGATTTCCGCCTGAGCATTTTGCTGTTTTACATAACAAGCAAATCAGTCGCTACAAGCAGTTCAACAAGGGCATAGATCAGCTGGAAGAGGAAGGCGCGATTCAAGTTCTTTACCCGGAGGACGTTCAACGGCGTGAACCGGTGCTGGCTGCTGTGGGTGTGCTTCAGTTTGATGTTGTGCTTTCCCGTTTGGAGCAGGAATATGGAGTTGAAGCCAGAACAGAGATTCTTCCTTATTCCTGTGCGCGATGGGTTGTGGGTGAAAAAGAAGCTATCGACAGGGTGTTTCATCTGAGGAGGCATGACCGGCAATTCAGGGACAGCCATGGACGTATGGTACTGTTATTTTCTTCCACGTGGGAATTTGATTATTGCCAGCGGGAGAACCCGGGTGTTAAATTCCTGGAAATGGGATAAAGCAGGCTAATTTTTTCTTCAGCAT
>DCTD01000063.1:0-155 GCA_002335355.1 Patescibacteria group bacterium UBA1449 | reverse complement strand
ATTCTCGAGCACAGCGAAGAATCTCACACGAATTGTGCCCGTAAATACGGAAACACGCCTTATGTTACAACGGGCGCTATTACGGGAAAGATCCTTGCCGTTCTTACTCTTGCACTGGCTGCCATTACCAGGCTGGTTAGCCGGGTTGATGTGGT
>DCTD01000075.1 GCA_002335355.1 Patescibacteria group bacterium UBA1449 | reverse complement strand
TTAAATAATCCGGTTTCAAGTGAATTAGCCATTTTGGTTACAAAAAAACTTCTCCCTGCTGTATAACGTTTCCAGGAAAAGTTTATTGACTTGTATAAAATCAAAAACTCGGCGTGTTAGGCCGAGTTTATCCTATTGCTTGTCAGCAATATTTTGAATTTTAGTATAAAAAAGCCCGCCAAATGGTNNGTGCGGGTTTTCAAATACTTCAGTTGTGATAACAGTATAAAAATACAGTTTACCAACCATACGTAATTATTACATATCTGATACGTTCTGTCAAGTAGGAGAAGTTTGCGATATTTTATTTATAATTCAAGTATATTAAAGAATACTTACATTATAATGAATGGTAAGTAAACGAATTTTTACCGTAATAATTTCTTTTGTTGTAATGTTTGTTTAACTGCCTCATGCACAGAATCAATATCACCTGTACCATCAATAATAATCCACCGGTTATGGTCATTAGTTTTGGCTAGATTCATGTACCCTTTTCGAACTTTCTCATGAAAGGCTACCTGCTCAATATCAAACCGGTTCAGTTCTCCTGCCCGTCTCCGGGCTAATCCAATCTCTACAGGTACATCCAGTAAGATGGTAGCATCAGGATATGTATTCTCTGTTGCAATATCGTTAAGCTTGTCAATGACGTTGCGCTGAAACCCCCGAACAAAACTCTGATAAACCACACTAGAATCTCTCGTTCTATCACAAATCACTACTTTCCCTGCCTCAAGTGACGGGATAATTAGTTCACGATAAATCTGAGCCCGGGCTGCTTGGAACAACAGCACTTCAGTCGTAAAAGCCATGCCAATGTTTTTCATGCCTAAGACAACTTCTCGGATCTGTTCAGATATTGGTGTTCCTCCTGGTTCCCGGGTAATTACTACTTTTCTACCCTGTTTTCGGAACTCATCGGCAAGTAATTTTACCTGCACTGTCTTACCGCTCCCCTCACCACCCTCAAAACTAATCAGTAAACCGTTCTTCATAGCCTCTTTTATACCATATTAAAGAGTCTCTTCCCAGGGGAAACCATTTCTGCCAAAATGACCATAAGCTGCGGTTTTCTGATAGATTGATTGGCTTAAACTCAGTTTTTCTAGAATTGCCGGTACAGACAAATCAAGCAGCTGATCAGCATAACCTTTTATCTTGTCGACTGAGACTTTCTCAGTCCCAAAGGTTTCGACATCTTTTTCTATCGGGTTAGCTTTACCGATAACATAGGCCACTTTAACCTCAACCCAGTCAGCTAAACCAGCAGCCACTATATTTTTTGCCAAAAACCGGCAGGCATAGGCGCCAGAGCGGTCGACTTTTGAGGGGTCTTTGCCGGAAAAACAGCCACCGCCATGTCTACCCATACCACCGTAGGTATCAACAATGATTTTCCGCCCAGTAACTCCAGTATCTGAGTGCGGTCCACCTATCTCCCACCTACCAGTACCATTAAGGATAAACTGGTTGGGTGTCAGTGAAAAATGATACTTTTCTAAAACTGGAACTACGATTTGCAAAAAAAGATCCTGTTTAACACTCTCTATCTCAACATCCGGATCGTGAGGCACTGCTACCACCACATGTTCAACTGCAACTGGTTTACCCTGATCATATTTGACAGTTACTTCAGTTTTCCCATCCGGCCGAAGATACGGTAGCTGAGTTTGCCGGGCAGTATCTACGGCAGCTGCTAACCCATGAGCCAAAGTAATAGGTAATGGCATGAGTTCTGGTGTTTCCTGGCAAGCATACCCAAACATGATTCCTTGATCACCTGCCCCACCCTCATCCACCCCAAGGGCAATATCGCCTGACTGTTGATGGATAAAACAGGCTAATTTGGCTTGCTGATAATCAAAGTGATATTCTGGTTTGGTATATCCTAAGCGTTCGATTGTTTCTCTGGCAATAGTTTCGTAATCAACTGTCGCCTTTCCAGAGACTTCCCCGGCTAAAACTACTTGGTTGGTTGTCACTAACGTCTCAACTGCCACTCTCCCTTGATGGTCCTGAGATAAAACAGCATCGACAATAGCATCTGAAACTTGATCACAAATCTTATCCGGATGGCCAGCACAGACAGACTCAGAAGTGAAGTAGGTATATGACATGATACTGGAATATAAGCTTGAATAACAAAAAATCGGCCGGAAAGCCGATAGGTATTCCTTGTCTTGCAAGGCTTATCGTTCCCTCCAATGGGTAAGCTGGAGCACCTTAAGTAAGTTTAACCTAGGTTGCCGGTGGGTCATCGGGCTTACTCCCTCGCCACACTCTTGATAGTTATTAACTTGTTGAAAACAATGCTAGAAGTTTATGGTGCGCTTGTCAAGGTATGAATTATGAAACGGCGCCGTGCATGCAGATTGGAATAATCCAACTGTAGCTGCGGCGCCACACCTTGATTATCTATCAGAAACAGAATTCGTGAGTATTGCCTTTTTGAGGCAGTCGGGCAGACAGTGCCAGTAAGGGTGGTAGTCTGTTAACTGCAGTTCACGCAGCGGTATGAATGCTGGTAGAGACCATGTATTCCACGCCACTGAGTGAGTACAGTAAGACAACCTAAAGTCAAAAGGGTTACGGAAGACAGTACCCTTCTGTCACTTATGATAGCACCACTGGCTCTTTCTTGTACTTCCGTTGGAAGTTGCCTGGCTCCTCACTAAGGGTGACTGAATACAGCTCGGAGGTTTGGAATCTCCTTTAAGGTCAAGTTGCCGTGCACTCAGATCAACTCCATATTTTTCATCCAATTCTTTCCTCCAGTCAGCAAGTACCTGCGGAGACTGTCCAGCCTCGTAAGCAATGGCACATGCCAGCTCTTTCCCACAAAACAGTACCCAGACAGGGGTTCCTTTTGGTATGTACCAGTTGCCAGGAACCGCCAAGTTTCGGCGTCTGTTACGAAAGTACAGGGTAATGATAGTACATGGTTTAGCACTTCTTCTTGGAGTGGATAGTTTCTCAGCAATCGCCCAGACTTCTGAAACCCATATGCTCATCGCCGTTTCCTTCTCCTGATAGTCATATGTTGTAAGCACCGTTCTTAAAATCTACGATAGCTTTTGACAATGGTACTCACAACAGAATAACAAGATGTCAAAGAACGGGCGCAAGCAAAAACAGCACATTGTCTTGCCTGTACAATTAGTTTAATTATAGTGATATCACAATGAATTATTTATGAAGCTAATAAAAGTACTAATTAAGCTCTTTTTTAAGAAATGCCAAATCCCGTTCCACCACTTTCTCCCAGCTGCCACTCATATTATGGTCTGCTTCTGAATAGGTGAAGTACGTAACATCGATATCTAAGGATTTCAACGTCTTAGCAAATGAATCAGACCATTCCAGTGGCACGGCATCATCAGCCCCTCCTTGGTGTAACTGAATCGGCGCTTTGATGCGATCAAAGTATGTTGTAATCGAATACTGGTTAACATCATAATCTTTTTCCAACCGTGCCAGTTCAGCCCGTAAGGCTCTACCATGATCTTCAAACTCATCAGTAAAGTACAAAATTGAGTACGGAAAGGGTTTAGTCACTGGTGCCCAGAGAATGGTTGGATAGGCTTTGCCGGTAATTTCCAGCACCGATAAGGCAATCTGCCCTCCGTTAGAATGGGCCCAGATACCAATCCGTTCAGTGTTGGCTTGGGGCATGGTTCTGATTGAAGCCAGTAAGTTAAGTACCTGCACTGGGTTGTTAAACCGCTCCCACCAGACATCATTTTCCGGCATATCTGAATGACCATACCCTAAAAAGTCGGGAGCCAGAGTTACATATCCATGATCTGCGAAAACCCCAGCTGCCCGTTTGGTGCCAATACCGGTTTCATATGATTCCCTGTCGACGTACCCATGCAGCATAATAATAACCGGCATTTTTTTACCTGGTTCACTTACCGGCACATTGGCCTGACCAGTCACTTTTTTCCCATCAGAGAAAAAACTGAATAAGTAGGAAATAAACCTATTGTCTTTGTTTTCTTTCTCATTGATCACCTTTTCGAATCTGATCTCGCTGCCGGAATAAGACCGTTTAGACAAATTGTCAAAAGTATAGGCTAACAGTGGTTTCGGCGTGGGATCAGGAGTTTGCGAGGTACTGATTGGAGATAGGAGTGGTTTGTTTGTCTCCCAGGGTTTCCACCAAGCTAAAAATACGCCACATCCAAGGCCAAAGAGTAATAAAAAACCTACTAGCAGTTTGTGCATAGTAGGCATATTATAACCGAATATTTATTACCCTATTTCGAGATAACATACATCTTTGGATAGCTTCCATTTCTGGTTGGTTTAATCACCAGACCTCCAAAAATTCTTCCATTTTTGCCTCCAACTACCGAAACTTCACTCCCAGCTGGCGCTTGCATAACTAACTTTGAAGTTAGTTTTGGATCGAAGTCACCCATCCCGGCTAATTGGATTGCAGCAGTTGCGTAATCTTCCGGGGTATTTAGGACCTTAAACCCAATATTTTCAGCTGCGTGCTTAATTAAACCTCCAATCATTTCAAATGCTTCGGGGTCATCAGGCATGCCATCCACACAAAAACACTCTACTTGCTCTGATGACATGAGTGGGCTTGTTGGCTTGATATCAATTCTTTCACAACTAATCATAGTACTATAGGTAATATTTTTGATTAAATATCATTAAGACATCTTTGAAGCTGGCATTATAACAAACTATAAGCCTAATTACAAGCATTTGACTAATATAAAAGGATTATTGAGCTATATGAGTAAAGAAAGCAGTTCCTAGCACAGCTATGCTAAAGTTATTTATAGTTACTGTAACAACACTTTTATGAATTGTTTATGAACAATTTTACACGTCAGCCTGTTTAATAATGCACAATAGTTTCAGGATCTCACAGGAAGTAATGAAAGGAGTGTTAAATTTGTTTTGGGCATGACGGGAAACTCAAGCGGTAGATGATTACAAATCTGCGGTGTTTTGGGCTGGGTCCTGATGATACGGGAGTTTGTGTTTGAGGCAATACTCTGCTCTCTGGAGTTCGGTGCCGATATACATGGCATGATCAGGCATTAAGATGTAGTTCCAGTCATTGATCTTCCAAACAAGTTCATTGGCTTTCTTGCCTGTCCACTCTTTAATCGGGGGTCCACCGTCAGGTTCAAACAAGGTTGCTTTAATAAGCCCCTCTTTTGGTAGAATATCAATAATCATATTCCCCCGTGGATCGTAGCTAAAGTGCGTGTGAGCGCTATACCCCAGTTCTTTCTCATAGTGATCCATAAGAATTGTTTCGATCAGTTTAAAGTCATCGCTGTAAATGTGAGCCGAGTGGGTAATCAACGTCAAAGCTCCTAACCCATAACCGGCACTGTCAGCAATCTGTTTTTGCAGTTTCCGCAAACCAAATGCATTACGCGGCCATCCATGAACCATATCCTGAGACCGGAAATGAGCCGTTAAGAAAAACTTTTCATCCTGAACACTGCCAAGCACCATGACCAAACACGGAGTATCACCGTTGTTAGCATTGGACCAATCCAAAGCCGGGTCGGTAGTAATAGCTAACATTTTTTTGGAATCCGGCCGCAGCTTAATCAGTTCTTTCATCTTTTCAATCTGATCCAAACCAAAATGAGCCATCATCCGGTGGCCATAGTTATAGGCAGTGCCGGGAATCCGCCGGGCTGTGGTCATTTCGGGATAATAAGCTGTTAGTTCCGAGCGCTCAAAGGGCAGATATTCAGGAAAGTATTCGTTGTCCGGATCTTCATCACGCACCACTGCCACCATGTTTAAGACTTCTTTGAGTTCATTTGCCTGAGTATAGCGAGTATGTTTGTAACGGCCATACTTATAGATTTCGTTAATCACTTTAAGCCAGGTTTGGGCCACTGTTTTACCCTCAACCCGGAAACCCACCTGTTCAGATGGCATGGGACGAACGACCGGTTGTGAGGGTGGGAACACTCTGGATTCCAAAGCAAAGGGTTCTTTATGAGGCAGTTCTTGAAGTACTTTTACCAGTTCAGTGGCTGGTTTACCCCGCAGATCGATAATCTCGACGTGTTTGCGAAAATCTGCCACTGCCTTGTCATCAATCTCCTTTTCAATCTCTCCTCTACCCTTGATAATCTTGTTTTCTGTATCAATACCCTCTTTAACAAACTGCAATAAGGAGTGACCGGACAACGACAACTCAGCCCCCCAAAGCACGATGGCTCTAATCCGGGGATTAGCCATAACGTTGCGGATAATGGCGTTGACTCCCTGACCTGAATAGAGATTACCAATAACTGAGTATAATGATGGATCTTTAATAACCTTGGCTACCACTTCCCGCTCTGTCCAAAGCGTACAAANNAGCCACTGAAGACTCAAGATTACCTTTAACCAGAATGTCTTTGTAAAGCAATGGCCAGTTGGTCAAGTCCAAGTTTTGCCGTTCCTTTTTGGCAGGCCTGCCTGCCGAAGCTTTATGCGTAGGCAGGTCGAGAGTAGGGACTTTTTTAGGTTTTACGGCTTTCCCGTTTGGCTTTGAAGCAGCTTTTTTGATATGTTTTTGACGGGGNNTCATTCTGAACGCAGTAAAGAATCAAAACTACATTTTATACTTACACTTTTAATAGAAAAGTAGACCAGAAGTAGTTGAAAATTAGGAAGATTTCTCAATTATATTATCTTTTTGAACTGAAAAAAATTTTTCAGGATCATTTTTATCAACAGCAACTCTAAATTGTTTTCCCTCAACCTCGATTATCATTCTCGTAACTTGATATAAAGGATTAGATGTATCTTCAAACTTTTCTAGAACTTTAAACTTGGGAGCAAAAAATATACTTATTTTTTCTTCTATTGCATTCCTTGATTCTTTTTCTCGTTTTCTCCAATCTTCATCTGCATAAAGAAGAAGTAGAAAAACTGTCGTCGAAAATATTATTGTAAGTAAAAAAAGTAAGTAAAAAATACTTTTTGCTAACGGTTCATAAACTGAAAATATTGAACTGAAAAATAATATTGATA
>DCTD01000080.1:557-5304 GCA_002335355.1 Patescibacteria group bacterium UBA1449 | reverse complement strand
ACTTATTACTAGGAGGAGGAGTGGCCAACACTTTCTTGAAAGCCTTTGGGTATCATGTTGGCCGTTCGGTTTACTCCAAAGAGAGTGTTGAGATTGCCCGTAACCTGATCTGGAAAGCAACTCGGGTAAACACTCGGCTCTTTTTGCCCAATGATGTGGTTATTGGTAGTTTTGCCAGCGGCCAAAAGACTGGAACTGTTTCAATTAATGATATCCCAATGCAGTTTCAGGCCCTTGATATCGGACCTCAGACTATTAAAGACTTCTGCGAACTAATTTCACAAGCAAAGACAATTATCTGGAACGGACCAGTTGGGGCTAATGAAGTCAATCCTTTTACTGCAGGGACGGATGCCATCTATAAAGCTATTGTAAGCAACCGTCAGGCAACCAGCATTGTTGGTGGGGGTGATACTCTGGCTAGCATTAAAGGCCATGATCATCTTCAAAACATCACTCACATCTCGACCGGAGGAGGCGCAATGCTTGAATTTATAGAGAAGGGAACATTACCAGGAATTGAAGTATTAGAAGACAAATAACTCATCTTCACTTATGTTTACCATTATTCCTGCTCTACTTGAGCATGAAAAGCAACAACTGCAACAAGAGATTGCTCTGGCAGTCACCAGAGTAAACCGACTGCACATTGATGTCATTGAAGCGCAATATGCCCCAAATCAAACGGTATTACCTGAAGAATGGGGAGTAATTCCATTTTCGGTAAACCTTGGGGTTCATTTAATGGTTACCACACCTTTGGATTGGATTGACAGATGTTTGAAAGCAGTTTCAACTACCATTATTGCTCAAGTGGAGATGGTTGCAGATCAACAAACCTTTATTGAAACAGTGCTGGCAAAAAAAGGGAAAGCTGGGTTGGCGCTAGATTTAGATTCTTCAATTGAAACAGTAGACAAAGTGGCTGTTGACCAGCTATCAATCATTGTCTTAATGGCGGTTAAAGCTGGGTTTTCTGGCCAACCTTTTTCGCTTACCGTTTTAGATAAAATTAAAGCCATGCGGCAATTGCTCGGGGATAATGCGGAAATAATGGTTGATGGGGGGATTAACCTGGAAACGGCGCAACTCTGTAAACAAGCAGGGGCTGATGGGGTATTGGTAAACTCTTATTTATGGCAGGATTTTGAAACAAATCTTGGTAAGCTCCAACAACTAGGGTAGAATAGGATATATGCTTGATCTGCCCGAGCTTACTTTTACTGCCAACCAAATCCGACAGGATATAGTCAAAATGCTTCTGGCTGCTGGTTCCGGGCATGCAGCCGGGCCACTTGGGATGGCCGACGTTTTTACTTCATTGTACTTCTCGCTTTTACGACACAAACCACAGGAACCTTTCTGGTCTGATCGGGACCGTCTCGTTGTATCTTGTGGCCATATTTGCCCAGTATTATATGCTACCTTAGCCCGGGCTGGTTATTTTCCCTTGTCAGAGCTAGAAACCTTACGCCAACTCAATTCACGCTTGCAAGGTCATCCTCATAGAGAGCAACTACCAGGAGTTGAATCATCTTCTGGGCCTTTAGGTCAAGGAGTTTCAGTAGCGATAGGATTAGCGCTGGCGGCAAAGCGGGATAACAAAACCTGGAAAACAGTGTGTATTACTAGTGATGGAGAGCAGGAAGAGGGGCAGGTATGGGAAGCTTATCTATTGGCAAGTAAGTATCACCTAGACAACCTCATTCTTGTTTTAGATCGCAACAATATTCAAATTGNNTATTCTTGACAGAAACAATATTCAAATTGATGGCTATGTCCATGAAGTCATGCCTTTAGAGCCACTCAAAGCTAAATATGAAGCCTTTGGGCTTTTCGTTCTGGAGTGTGATGGTCATAACTTTGAAGAGATAATTGATGTCTACCATAAGGCTCTCACAATACATGGCCAACCAAAGCTGATTATTGCTCACACCATACCCGGTAAAGATGTTGAGTTTATGGAAAACGTGCCGGTGTGGCATGGTAAGACACCGAATATTGGTGAAAGTGTTGAGGCATTGCGAGAATTGCGCAGCCTTAAAGGAGTTATTACATCTGACTAACTACCGTTATGGAGATACAGAAAGCACTATCAATTCGGGATGGTTTTGGCGAGGGGTTGTTTGCCTTAGCTCAGGAAAATGCCCAGGTTGTGGTATTAACAGCTGATTTGGCTGAGAGTACCCGAGTTCAGACCATTGCCAAACACCTGCCGCAACAATTTGTGGAATGTGGTGTTGCTGAGCAAAACATGCTTGGTGTGGCTGCAGGGATGAGTATGGCAGGAAAAATCCCATTTATAACCTCGTTTGCCGTTTTCAGTCCCGGTAGAAACTGGGATCAACTGCGAATATCTGCCTGTTATTCCAATACCAATGTTAAAGTTGTGGGCCATCATGCCGGTTTTTCAGCAGATGGAGATGGAGCAACACATCAGGCGTTGGAAGATATTGCCATCACTCGCGTATTACCAAACCTGGTTGTTCTCTGTCCCTGTGACTACTACGAAGCCTACAATTGTGTTGAGGTGGCCGCTAACCATCTTGGGCCAGTGTATATCCGCATCAGCAAAACCGCAGTTACCCCTATTACGAAACCCACCCAACCGTTTGTAATTGGTAAAGGAGAAATGCTTAAGTCAGGCAAGGATCTTACTTTGATTACTACCGGGGTAATGACTGCGCCATGTCTTGAAGCTGCTCACCGTGTTCAAGCGGATAGTGATATTGAAGTGCTTACGCTCTCCACCATCAAACCACTAGATACAAAACTAATACTTCAATCAGTTCAAAAAACAGGCAAAGTGCTCACCGTTGAAGACCATCAGGTTGCCGGTGGCTTAGGCTCTGCCGTGGCTGAGGTGCTCGCATCAGAACTGCCAGTGAGAGTTGTTCTTCATGGGGTGTATGACACGTTTGGGGAAAGTGGCAGTTATGCTGATTTACTCGAAAAATACGAACTTGATACAAATGGAATTGTGCAAAAAATCCAGTCAGTCATGAAACTATGAAGTTTAACGTTATTACTTTTGGCTCAGCTACCTACGATATCTATCTGACCTCAAACGACTTTGAACTTCGTAAAAGTTCAGAGGGGATGATGTTGTGTGAACTGTATGGAAAAAAAGTAGAAATTGAAGAATGTGTTGTTACTACCGGTGGAGGAGCAACTAATACAGCGGTCTGTTTTGAACGACTTGGGTTACAGTCGGCGGTTATTGCTTGTGTGGGGCGTGATCACTGGGGAGCGATTGTATGATCGAAGTTAGCAGAAGAGGGAGTGAGTTTAGTTCACTTTCAAACCACCAAAAAGAAAACAACTAGTAGTTCGACTATATTGGTTGGCAATGATGGTGGCCGGACCATTCTGGTCTATCGGGCAGCCAGCAACCTGCTATCCTGGCATCAGGTTGATTGGGACCGGTTGGATGCTGAGTGGCTCTACGTTAGTAGTTTAGGCGGCGACTTTACTCTTTTATCCCGAATTATTCGACTAAGTAAAGAAAAGGCAATTAAAGTGGCTTTTAACCCAGGGAGTCAAGAATTGGATGAACGAGATAAGCTAAAAAAACTTCTTCCTGCTGTTGATGTCTTAATTGTTAATAAACAAGAAGCCTTAACGCTTCTAAGCAAACGTGTGGTAAACAAAGAAGACCTTATTACTCTTGGCAGCAACCTTGTGGTCTTAACTGATGGCAGAAATGGAACAACAGTTTACACAGCAAACGGGGTAACATTCCATCAACCGATAATTAAAGCAAAAACGAGAGAGGAAACGGGTGCCGGTGATGCCTTTGGTTCAAGTTTTATTGCTGGTTTACTGTATGATCTGCCGATTGAAAAAGCCTTACGACTGGCAGCCTGTAATGCAGCACAGGTAGTTGAACATATCGGGCCAAAAGAGGGATTGCTTTTTTTACCTGAAGCCAAGAACCGTAAGCTATTATAAGTTAACACCTACTCCAAAGACACTACTTTTTATGTGAGGGTATACTTATACCTAAGAAATCGTTATGCGTGATTATCAACAACGACCAGTTCATAGAATGAGAAGATCTCAGGGTTTAGGTTTTCGGCCTCTGGTAGTTCTGCTGTTGCTTGGAAGTATGCTTTTTGGGGTTGGGAAGTGTATTCAAACCCTTTCAATGTCAATTTTTGGAACTAAAACCTATGAGTTCATTACTCAGACACTTCCTAACGCCACTCCCTCAACTAGACCTGAACCAGTGTACCGCTCCAGTCGGGAAGTAGTAACTGCCGTTGAGGGGTTAACCCAGGGAAAACAAGGGATGTATGGGTGGTTCGTCCAATCTCTTATAACCGGTGAAACCTATGGAAATAATTATGATTTCGCTTTTACTGCTGCTTCAGTCAATAAAGTACCAATTATTGTCTCATTTTTGCTTGATGTTGAAGCGGGAAAGGAAGACCTTACAGAGCAATACACCCTTAATTCTGTTGACATTGAGAGTGGTTCAGGCTCGCTTCAATACCAAAAAGTTGGCAGCCAGTATTCTTATGAAGACCTCATTTTACTTGCTGGTAAAAAAAGCGACAACACAGCTGCAAATGCTTTAAACCGAAAAATTGGGGTCTCTAAGGTGCAACACTTTGTTGATTCTCAAGACATGAGTAAGACAAATATTAAGGATAACACAACGTCTCCTGCTGACATGGGGCAGCTATTTACCAGCGTCTACTTAAATAAAATATTTAAATCCGATGTATCAAAACAGCTATTGTTT
>DCTD01000080.1:0-549 GCA_002335355.1 Patescibacteria group bacterium UBA1449 | reverse complement strand
GGGTTGGTATTAGGACCTAATCCCTTTTCCTTGTGTATTTTAACTGATGGAATAAGGGAAAGTGAGGCTAAGGAACTCTTACCTCAAATTGCCAGGATTATCTGGCGTTTTGAAAATCAACGGGAAGTTAAAGATTAAAGTTCTTCCAGCCGCAGGGATTCAGAGTCAGATTTCTCTTTAATAAACTCCAAATATTTTTCTGTTGTTGACAACCGTTTATGGCCGGCAAGTTTAGATACTAAGGTAAGTGGGGTTCCTGCTTTCAGTTGGTGGGCAATAAAGGTGTGACGCAAGTCGTTTACGGTAGCGTTCGGAATATCAGCCAGTTTAAAGTAGCGATCCATAGCAGTTCTGATGTTTCTCACCTGAAATGGTCGCCCTGTTTTGGTGACAAAAAGTGCGTTGCTTGTGGTTTTAGGCCGAACGGCTAACCATTCGTCAATAGCAGCTTTGGCTGGTTTGTTTAAAGGAATAGTTCGGTTTTCGTGGGATTCGTACGCATGAATAACGACTTTATTATTAGCTACATCATCAATGGTTAATCGAGCT
>DCTD01000003.1:3636-3847 GCA_002335355.1 Patescibacteria group bacterium UBA1449 | reverse complement strand
AGCAGCTTCAACTAAGTCTTTAGCCTCTTTCAGACCGAGGTCTGGAAGGATGGTTCTGACTGCTTTAATGACACCAATCTTATTGGCACCAGCTGAAGCGAGAACGACAGTAAACTCAGTTTGTTCTTCAGCAGCAGCTTCCGGAGCACCAGCAGCAGTTGGAGCACCAGCTACAGCCATAACAGGTGCAGCAGCGGTGACACCAAATTTA
>DCTD01000003.1:0-3541 GCA_002335355.1 Patescibacteria group bacterium UBA1449 | reverse complement strand
TTGTTTCGGATTTCGATATTCGGATTTCGGATTTTACTAGTTATTAACTTCTAGAAACCCTAATAGCATCCAGGACATAGACCATCTTTCTGACATTCCCTTGTAAGACATTGACCATTCCAGAGAGAGGAGCAGCTAAACTGCCGACTATCTTTGCCTGTAATTCTTGTTTTCCAGGTAACTTAGAAAGTTGNNCTTTACCTGCAAAGAAACCTGCAGTAAACGTTGGCAATTCGTTGGCTTTTTGGTAGTCTGCCACCACCTTTATTGGGGCGACTTCATCATCAAAAGCAAAAACCGTGGCAGTTGGTCCAGTTAACTCTTTGCCTAATTCCTCGTTTTTAAAGGCAATCCGAAGTAAAGTATTCTTTGCCACCAATAGTTCGCCTCCAGCAGCTCTAACCTGTTTCCGTAATTCATTGAGTTGATTGACACCTAAACCCCGGTAGTGAGCGAAGACAACAGCCTTAGCTTGATCCTTTTTATCAGTAATTTGGTTTAGAACGTCGACATTTTTTTGACTAGGCACGATATTAATTCAAAATGCCAAATGACAAATGTCAAATGACTATTTGAATACCAAGAATTTAGTTTCAAACAAAAATTGTGTAGGTGCTTGTTCTGTTTTGCAAAATAAAAAAGCACCCCGAGGGTGCATTTCAATCTAATTAATAAAAACATTACTAATTAAACTATTGGTTGCTCCTCGGAAAGTTCTGCAAAGCAGAATTAATTCACTTCCTTTGATAAGAAATGAAGCTTTCTGTCTTAGGATAGAGGTATTATACAAAGCATATAGCCCGAATGCAATGGGTAAACAAATCTAAAGAATATATTGGAAAAGATGACTGGTACTTCATATTCAATAGTTAGAAGTAGCACTAGCGTTGTTCTTTAAATAGTGACACCAGTTATATACATCATCCAAACGTCTCAATTAGACTATAAGTGTCACCAGTAACAGTAGTCAGTACTTGTAATGATTAACGTGCAGCAATACACTGGTGACATTAACGTAAATCAGTAGTGCAAAAACATCTATTGCAACTGGTGACAATATATTTCACTAACTATTAAACAAAAGGATGTGTAACAGTGTAAAACATGATAAGAAACTTATGTCTTGTTAATACTGTATATGGAAAGAAGAAAACCGTTTTTTCTTAATGTTAGTGATAACGATTGTTTATTATTAACAGAGGTAAGTACTACAAGAGCCATTATAATGACTGATTATTTGATTGAATGTGAAACAAATCGGGCATGTACATAAGTTTAAGTAATCTTAACTCAAAACAGAAACAGACCGCACAACTTCGAAGTTAGTGAATGCTTTTTGAAAAACGCTCATCGTTTGTGTTAAAAGAAATATGTAAATAAAAATGATGTAAATAGATATCTAATGATACAGTAAAACTGACACATTTTGAACTCACTCAGTTATGAATGTACTATGCCGAGCATAGACCATGATTCAAGAAGAATTGATATAAGGTAGCACTATAAATTATGCATGTATAGCAGTATAAAAGACTATTTAGGGGTAAACTGGCAGTATAGATATGTAATTGCTAATTAACAGAGGAACTTTTTGAGTTTGTCATACTGGAAGTGGTGACATTACCAAGTCTAAAAAAAGTCTTTTCCATGTTGGTATTTAACACAAAATGCCGCAAAAGAATAAAATCCGAAGCAGAAACCTAATTCACACGAAAACAGTGTCAAACTGATCATAATCTGTATAGCTAACTATGATAACTGAACAGTAAATCTCTTGAGAAAAATATCGCTTAATACACGTTCGTTTCGGATAAGTTACGAAACAAGCGATACTACAGAGTCTGATTCTATTTTACAATTACTATGGGAATAGAAAGCCTGTAATAGAACTGTACTGCTTACTGCAAGGCACTCATTACATCAACTTTTACACCTGGTCCCATTGAAGATGAGATGGAAGCGCCTTTAACTTGGCGAGGGTTGATTGCAGAGAAAACAGCTTTCACATTCTCAGTCAATTTTTCTTCACCAAAGGATTTTTTACCAACAATCAGGTGGATAAGTGGTGCTTTCTTTTCTGTCTTGTAGTTCACCGTATTGCCTCCCAATTGAGCAGCAGCCTTTTGAGGGTGAGCTGCAATGGTGCCATTCTTTGGGTTTGGCATTAAACCTCGGGGGCCGAGGAATTTGGCGTGTTTTGCCAGTTTAGGCATATCTTCCGGTTTAGCCACTAAGACATCAAAATCGATTTTCTTATCTTCCATCTGTTTAAGCACATCGTCGTTGACAACAGCAATCTTCTTTTCTTTACCGGTTCCGTGTGGCAAGGTAACATTGCCGGAAACATTCTCTTTCTTGGTGATAAGATTGAGCTCAATACTGGCATCAAACTTTTCTTTAGCCAAATCGAGCACTGTGTGGACTGCTTCAGATAACGAATAGGTTTTCTGAACATCAATTTTGTTTTTGAGATTAACAAATCGTTTTGATCGCACTCTCTGCCGTCTCTTTGCTGCTGCTTTTTTCTCTTCCTGAACTGGTGTCTCAGTTGCTTCTGTGGTGTCTTTTTTATCCAGAGCCGCAATCATGGCAAATTCTTCCGGTAAATCATAAGCTGAACCGGAAGTATATTTATTGGTTGAGCGTTGATTAAGTTGCTCTTCTTGTGTTTCGTCCATGACGATATTTCGTTTTCTACCNNAGTTAGTAATGTACGACTGTTTACTGGACAGTAACGCCCATACTCCGGGCAGTTCCAGCCACAATTTTTTTGGCTGCTTCAATGTCGGTAGTATTAAAATCTTCCATTTTTTCTTTAGCAATGGCGGTTACTTGTTCATCAGAGAGTGTTTGCTTTACATTCTGTCGCCCTGCTGTTCCCGACCCCTTATCGATTTTTAGCGCTTTCTTGATAAAGTCAGCTACCGGTGCTTTTTTAAGCACAAAATCAAAACTCCGGTCTTCATAAATTGTAACCAGAGCGGGAATGACTTCACCCATGCGATCTTTGGTTCTTTCGTTGTAGGCTTTACAGAACTCCATGATCGCCACCCCATGCTGTCCAAGTACTGGACCAATAGGAGGTGCAGGATTAGCCTTACCGGCTTCAAGAACGAGTTTAATTACTGTTTTAACTTTTTTAGCCATAAAAAACAAATGAAACCTTTCCGTATAGAAGCCTACGGAAAGATTTGCAAGAGCCTATTATACATAGTGATCAGGCTAATTGCAAAGGGAAGTTAGGGCAAATAGTTCGTGCATTCTCTCTATCACAACTGAGTTAAGTAGTGTAAAGACTGATAACACAATCAGTTAAAAAAAGAGAACATAAGGACAATTTTATATACCTAGAACAAGTAAAACCTTTTACAGTTGCTTAACTTTTAATAAACACCATTATATCAATAAATAGTGTCAACGGTTATAAAAACTGAGTTAAAACGAAACTAAGTGACATATGTAGCAGGATAACTGTAAATATCAAGCACATAAACTATCCATAATCATGATAATTGCTTAAATAATAAGCATATAGATAGAA
>DCTD01000107.1 GCA_002335355.1 Patescibacteria group bacterium UBA1449 | reverse complement strand
AGGTTGCGGGTTCGAGTCCCGCCCCTGGTACAAAAACTCTCTCTATGTTGCATCTCGTTTGCGTTCTTCCCAGTAAAGCTCATCTATAGTTTTTTCTGTTTCTCCTAGTGCACGTCTAGTTAATGCTCGAATATAATGAGACCCCAACTTTTTATTAAGTAATCTTTGTCCATCTATTATGGTAAACCCCAAAAGAGTTAATCGGTCTAATGCCTCATCTTGTGTTAGACTTTCACTTACTAGTGAAGTAATCAAGTTATTGTCTTGTTTAAAGGTCTGGTATACTTCTTGGTTCGTGAATTCTTTAATCGAGGTCATGGCTGTAGTATAATATAGATATAAAGCAATTACATAAAGTAATAAGGTGGGAGCATGGGCCCACCGAGGCTGACTGGTGAAAGCTCTTATGTACTCTCGATAATTCACTTGGCTTATTCAGCCGTGATCCATTCGGGATACCTTAAAGAGTGAGTAGCTNNCAGCAGGCCGTGACCATCCTGCACACCGGTATGATCAGTATTGAAACAATCGGTGATAAAGGTTGCAGTGGTAACACTGTGGCAAAACAAGGTGGCACCGTCTTTCGACTACATTGAAGATAAACTAAAAAAATGAAAGACCCTTGTTAACTCATAACAACACTGTTGTGGGTTGGCAAGGGTTTTTTTGTTTACAAATTACATTTTTGCTNNAGAGTGGGGTGACAGGAAGAATCAGGAGCATATATGACTACAGTAAAACACAAAAAACGTGTATTTTCCGGAGCCAGAGCAACAGGGAGATTGCACTTGGGAAACTATTTTGGGGGTGTCAAAGGCTATATTGAACTGCAAAACAATCCTGAATACGAGTGTCTCTACATGGCGGTTGATATGCACACGATCACTACGCCGTATAACCACAAAACACTCAGAGAAGATACCAACAATATTATTCTTGATTTTTTAGCTGCAGGTTTAGACCCCAATAAGGCAGTTATCACTATTCAATCACTCGTACCTGAACATACCGAACTGGCCTTTTTGTTCTCGTCAGTTATTAGTGTCTTTCGGATGCAGCACTTACCAACCTTTAAAGATAAAGTCAAACAGTACCCAAGTCATGTTACCATGGCCTTACTCAACTATCCTGTTTTAATGGCTGCAGACATCTTGGCGTATAAAAGCGATTTAGTTCCAGCTGGTCTTGATCAGGAACCGCACTTGGAGGTAACCAGAGAGATTGCTCGCAAGATGAATGACACTTATGGTACTGACTTCCCGTTAACCCAACGGTTTACTACCCAAGGACAATACATTCCTAGTCTTTCGGGAGAAGGGAAGATGAGTAAGTCGGTGTCAGGCAGCTATATTGCCTTAACTGATTCGCTTGATGAAATCCGAAAGAAAGTGCGTTCCATCCCGACTGCCACAACTGCTGGAGGGCAAATAACTGGCGGCATTCATACTCTCTTCACACTTTTAAAGCTATTATCACCTCAGGATGAATACCAGTTTCTGCAGGAGTATCAGGCTGGTACATTGAAATTTGTAACCCTTAAAGACCGAGTAGCTGAAGTGATTTTTGAGGAGTTGCAGCCATTTCAATGCCGGAGATCTGAACTTGAACAAAATCCTGAGTATGTAGAGAGAGTCATACAACAGGGTGCTGAAAAAGCCCGTGGACTTGCTAGTCAAACGGTGCGTGAGGTTAAAGACAAAATGGGTTTGCGAGTTGGTTTTTAACGAGGAAATTATCGTGCTATAACATTGTTATTTTCCTCTCAAAATGATATACTTAGCCCCATGATAAAAGACACTGTGTCGTTTCCAGACTTTGTAAAACTCGATTTACGAGTTGGGACTATTGTGACCGCTCAACCAGTTAATGGCTCTGAACGGTTAATGCAAATGGAGATTGATTTAGGTGAAGAAGTCGGGAAACGGGAGATTATTGCCGGTATTGCTTTACAGTATAAGCCAGAAGAATTGCTTAACCGACAAGTAATCGTTTTAGTTAATCTGGAACCAAAGAAAATGATGGGACTGGAATCTCAGGGTATGGTCTTGGCTGGTGGAGATAAAGAAATTGCTCTGCTTCAACCTGATAAGGTTATCCCAAATGGTACTGTTATCCGCTAAACGATCGGATCACTTCCAGTTCTATATACGAAATACGAACACATTAGACTAAAAGGAATGTTATGGAAAAAACACCAACTACCAATAACAATGGCGTAAAAGAACCAGGCAAACAAAAAGTAAGAAAGATTGAGATGAAGATGAACTTCAATTTTCAACGTATTGCCAAGTGGTTATTAACTGCTGTTGTTATTCTTTTCCTCTTATCTCTCTTTGCCGGACCGATGCCTCAACAAGAGGTGCCTTTATCTCAAGTTTTGGATGATATTCGTGGCAACAAAATTGAAACAGTAACTGTTGTCGGTGATACTTTGGAGGTTAAATATAAAGACAGTCAAGATATGGTGATTGCGCGCAAAGAGCCGCTGGATACATTTACTAGTGTTTTAAATACTGCCGGTATTCAAGCGGAAAACTTCAGCTTTTCTATCAAAGACCAGTCAATAACCAAGGTTTGGGGTAATGTTCTTGAACTACTGCTGCCCATTGTTCTGATGGGATTTATCTTCCTCTTTATTTTTAGACAAATGCGAGGGGCTCAAGACTCTGTGTTTTCTTTTGGCAAAAACAAAGCTAAGGTCTTTCTTAAAGGCAAACAGAATGTCAAATTTGCTGATGTAGGGGGAGTTGATGAGGTAAAACAGGAACTAGAAGAGATTGTTGATTTTCTTAAACATCCTAAAAAATACGCACTCTTAGGGGCAAAAACGCCGAAAGGGGTTTTACTGGTTGGGCCAGCTGGTACCGGTAAAACATTGCTTGCCCGGGCAGTTGCCGGAGAAGCTGGAGTTCCTTTCTTTTCCATGGCTGGTTCTGAGTTTATGGAA
>DCTD01000105.1 GCA_002335355.1 Patescibacteria group bacterium UBA1449 | reverse complement strand
TTATGGACCATCGGGGCAGACATAGTAAAAAGCACGGTAAATCCGGCCATAGACAGCGATTTCACCGCGTTTCTGACCGGTTTGATCGGGAGGAAGAACACAGCCAAAATCGTAAAAGAGTACCATATAGGCGTGACAAAAAGCAAAGACGTGATTTTCTACCAGTTGGATACGGAGGGACGCTGCAGGACTGGGAAGATCATGAAGTATGACCGACAGACCGGGCACCGGATCAAGGACGAGAAGGTCGGTGGAAAGATTACCTGGGTGCATGCTATCTTGAGGCTTTCGCAGGATCCGTTGTTGCGCCTTCCCGATGGCTGGGCGTTGACCCAGTGTTTGTTCGGGGAGCATCTGTTGAAACAATTCCCCTTCAAACCGGTGGCGCTGGTGGAGAGTGAAAAAACCGCTGTGATCTGCAGTGCGTTCTGGCCGGAGTACATTTGGCTGGCCACCGGGGGAAAGTCTCAGCTCAACGACCGGCTGCAGGTGTTGCGAGGCCGTAAGGTCGTGGCGTTTCCGGATGTGGATGGCTTTTCTGAATGGAAAGAGAAGCTGTCCCAGGTGCGGGGGCTGGATATTGTGGTGTCGGATGTCCTGGAGAAAGAGGCGACTTTTGAGGACCGGGCCAGTCACGTGGACATTGCGGATTTGCTGATCCGGCAGCAGCAGGAAGAACGTGTGGCTGCTGGGGAGGCTGGGGGGCGTGGAGGGTTTGAGGGTTTTGGGGAGCCTGGGAAGTGTGGGTGTTTTGGGGAGTCAGGAAGTTTTGGGGAGTCAGGGACTCCCTTGTTGCACCCTACATTTTTGAAGTTGAAGGAGATGGTGGGTGGGTGCGATATGGAGTTGTTGGCGGGTGTGGACAATATCAAGGAGCTGGCAGATGTGGGCTATTGGAAGGAACTGGCGTTGCTGGTCAATGAGCTGGATTTGGAGGTGGAGGGGGTGAAGGAGTTTTAGTTTTTAGGCAGCGGAGGGAATTTTTATCCTGTTTTTTTATTAAAAAAGCCCCGGACCAAGGGGGTGATCCGGGGGTGGGTTTTTGGGGGAAGATATTGAGAAAAAAGGACAGGTGGATTTAAGCAAATATCTTAATCCCTGACACAACGCACAGAAAACCCGTTTATCTTGTCGCTAATGAAAATGTCAACATAGCTGACACTTTTGTACAGGGTCAGGCCCCAGGCGTACTCTCTACTGTCTACAGTCGAACTCCACCAGTAACCGTTATAGCCAATGTCGCCGAAGTATCCAATGCCTTCACGGCGGCCACCAGGGAGGCCTGAGAAACCACTTTGGTTGTTTGCTCCATTATTTGGGTAGTACCAATGGGATGTTCCCATTTCTTTCATTTTTCCCCCGGCTATGTCTTCTCCTCCAAGATAGTCTATCAGCTGTGTCCATTCCTCATCACTGGGCAGGTGCCAGCCATCAGGACAGGCCGTCAGGGCTGCCGGCCAGTTGTACAACACACCGTAGATTGTGTAATTTGCCTTGGCCTTTGCTGCTGCTACATTTGTACTATTGGCAAAACCATAAACATAGTAGTAGGGAATGGTATAAGATACGGTTCCCATACTGACAACCGAAGGCAAATAAGCCAGGTTTTCTTTCATCCAGACCTGGGTGCCGATGGTAACGGTTGTGTAAACATTTCCATCCCTGCTATCAGTAAAGGTGCCTAAAGGATTAAAGGGATTAGGTGTGTCCTGTGGTGAGCAGGAATATAAAAATGTGACCGTAAATAAGAAAAGAATAATGTTTTTCATAACTTGTAGGTTTAATAATAAATAATATGTAAAAAATACACATCTATGTTTGGTATTTCATTCTCTTGCAGGCAATGAAAAAAACCAGGCAGTAAATAAACCGTCATTTCTTTCTTGATAATAGGATCTGATAAAAAATTGATATAACTAACCTATATTACTATATAAATTTATATAACAAATTGATTATATAACACATGACTTTGAATTCGGTCGGTTTGACCTTGTAACCGGTAGGTATGAGTTTGAATTCGTTTAAGACAAAAAAAGCAACTGTAGAAAGAGAGCTGGAACAGTTCAAATATTTATTAACTGAAGAATCGAAAAACAGACAACTTGTTTCAGTGTCCCACTTGTCCCGGTGTGGGGAAGTGGGACAAGGGAAACAGGGATGTCAAATGAAAAAACATTGATATTTACACAAAATAATGTACAACGTTTGTTAGATACTCCAAGTTTGTTAGCTACTCCAATGTCAATACGACTTACCGGGATTTTAAAAAAGTATCACCTAAGAATCTAATTTTTGTACCATCTTCTATAAGCACTAGATATTTATCACCCGACATAAAAACCGGGACCTTTAGTTTGCCGTCTTCTTTTACAGCTACACTTTCACCAACAGCATCACCATGACCATTAATTGAGACAAAATAATCTTTTCCAATCATAGTAATATCAAGGCTTGATAAACTCCCATTAAAGTAATAATTACCTGCAATTTTCTTCCAGTGACCAAGAAAACGAGAATAATTATCGAATACTTCTTTTCTGCCGCTAGAAAAAATCACTTCTTTAATTCGATCTTTCGACATTACATATACACCCGTTTCATCTGGATATACATATAATACTTCCTTATCAGTTATGCTTATAATTTTTGCAGAAATTTGAGTGCCATCATTTTTAACTATAATATCATCATTTGCAGTTTGAGCATAAGCAGTACTACAAATAATGATAAAAAACAAGGTTAATAATTTTTTATTCATAGCATTATGAATTAAATAGTTATTAAAATAAATAATTAATCTGAAAGAAATTCTCTTATATAAATTAAAGCAATATTAATCCCGGACACAACGGACAGAAAACCCTAATACCTTGACATTGTAGTGATTGGAATAGTTATGTCTGTCAAGTCTGCAATGAGAGTAGTTCAGTTCTCGGAACCAGACGGCATCTATATAGAATTCAGTTGAACTCCACCAATAGCCGTAACGACCATTGTATCTGAATTTTCCATCACCGTAACGGTCCCCACCTGGAAGAGCAAAAAATCTACTTTCGTTGGTAGCTCCCTCGTTTGGAGTTTCCCAATTAGAGGTTCCTGTTTCTTTCAGTTTGCCACCGGCAACATCTTCTCCTCCCAGGTGATCAGAAAGCTGTGTCCATTCTTTATCACTGGGTAAATGCCAGCCCTTAGGGCAAATGCCTTGTACACCGCTGGGATTGGCGTTGCTGCTTGCTGCCCCAGCCATGGCTGCTGGCCAGTTATAGAGTACTCCGTAGGTTTTGTAGTTTTCGGTGGCTTTTGCTTCTGTTACATTTATACCATTATAGCCACTAACAAAATAATTAGGCTCCTTAGATGATAGCGAAGAAGCAGAACTAACCTTAGGTAAATAAGCCAAATTCTCAGCCATCCATACCTGCTTTCCTAAGGTCACAGATTTGTACACATTACCATCACGCGAATCGGTAAACGTCTCATTTTCAGTAAAGAACGTTCCGTAAGTGTAATCCGAATATTTGGAATTTGAGGCATAAGCTTTTACTTCATATTCAGTAGCAGGTTTAAGGTCTGTGAGATTGGCCGTGAAAGATCCTAGACCAGTTCCACATGGAATTTGAATATATGAATCACTATCCTTTTTTTTCCAGCTAAAACCACGTTCTTTTATGGGAGATCCACCATCATCTGTTATTTCAGCAGATACTGTAGCTGCTGTCGTTGTTATGTTGGTAATATTTAACTTATTAACTGAAGGGAGAGTAACCTCACGAAGTGTGGTGAAGGTTCTTTGTTCACCATATACTATGTCCATCCACTCTTGACCCTCCATTTCATATTTCGCATAAGCCCGTGCATAATATTTTGTAGTCGGTTTTAGACCCACACAATAAGCTGTAAAAGTTCCAGCTCCGCTACCATTCTTTGAACTATATAAGACTTCAGCAGTGGGGTTCTCCTGAGTGTGCCAACAGATGCCCTTGTCTATTATTTCTACTCCACCGTATGTTGTTACACTACATATAGACTTAGCTGAATTTTCATCGATTTCAGTTATCTGGCCTGTTGTAACTTTTGGCTTCTTTATTTCAGGTTCAGGTTCAAATTCAGTACTTTCTTTAGAGTCACAAGAAATAAATACTAAGCCCATGATTAAGAATATTATTTTTTTCATAATTGATAGTTGAGGCTAATAATAACTAATTAAACCACTGCCTTGTCCAAGT
>DCTD01000039.1 GCA_002335355.1 Patescibacteria group bacterium UBA1449 | reverse complement strand
TAAAAGACAAAGTAGTAAAAGTTGATAATGGTAAGGATGCTGACAGGATTGTAGCTGATTTAAAGAAAGCGGACTATGTTGTTGATACTGTTCATAAGAAAGAAGTTACACAAGGCCCAGTGCCGCCCTTTATTACCTCAACTTTACAACGGTCTGCTGCCAATCAATTCGGGTGGTCATCGAAAAAAACGATGCGGCAAGCCCAGCAACTCTATGAGAGAGGGTATATTACCTACCACCGTACTGACTCAGTTTCGTTATCTCAAGAAGCCTTAACTATGGCTTCCCAGTATATCAAAGAGCACTTTGGTCAAGCCTATGGTTTGGACCGTCCCCGAGTTTTTAGAGTCCAATCTAAATTAGCTCAGGAAGCCCATGAAGCTATCAGGCCGACAAAACTGGAACGTGATTTGGGGTTAATCGAGAAAAAATGTGGGTTAGCTGGTAGAAAGCTTTATCAACTTATCTTCAACCGCTTCCTTGCCAGCCAAATGGCCCCAGCCAAAGTAGCCAAAACTATTATTCACGTCAGAGCAGACCAGTATTTACTCCGGGTTGCAGGTGAGGTGCAGTTGTTTGATGGGTGGCGTAAGGTTTATGGAGGTGAGGTGACCGAGGTTATTGTTCCGGAAGTTGAGGTTGGAGAGAAACTCAAGATGCACGAGGTTTTGGCTGACCAAAAATTCACCCAGCCACCGGCCCGTTACACAGAAAGCACGCTCATTAAAGCCTTAGAACAGCGCGGTATCGGCCGACCTTCAACCTATGCACCCACGATTTCCACTATCCTTGCGCGGCAGTATGTCGAGAAAGTTGATAAAAAATTCCAACCAACCCAAGTTGGTATGGCAGTGACTGAGTTTTTAACCAAGAACTTTAGCCAGGTTATGGATTATGACTTTACTGCCAAAGTTGAAGCGGACTTAGATGAAATTGCTCATGGTAAACAGAAATGGGTACCGGTTGTGGCTGACTTTTTCAATCCGTTTAGCAAAAAAATTACTGAAGTTGAGAAAGTGGCCGAACGGGTCAAGATTGAAGCTGAAAAAACCGGAGAGAAGTGTCCGGAATGCAGTCAGGGTGATGTGGTCATCAGGATCGGTCGGTTTGGCAAATTTTTATCCTGTTCCCGTTTTCCAGAGTGTAAGTATACGAAAAACTATGTGGAAAAGATCANNAAAGGGCGCCAGTTTTATGGCTGCAGCCGATACCCCAACTGTAACTGGGCCAGCTGGAACAAACCAAAACCGGAAACAGAAGATAAAAAGTCTAAGACCAAAACCAGGAAACGAAAGACAGTAAAAAGTAACAAAAGATCAAAGTCAACAAAGAAAAACCCATAGCATTGGCAATTTTGTTTTTTGTCAGGTTTGTGGCTCTTGAAGACAGTAATTATTCTGTAGTATAAGAAGTAACGAAACAATACAGCGTATACACTCGTTATTAACAAGTATACATTTTCGAATTTCGAGTTTTGATATTCGAACTATTAAGACTGTGTGGCAAGTCAGTAAACGCTCAGGCGAACTCCAACCATTCTCACAAGATAAAATCCTTCGCTCGATTATTAGAGCTCAAGAAAACATTGCTCAAGTTGATGAAGCCTTAGCTGACAAAGTTACCCGACTTGTTAATAAAGACCTCAAAGAAAAATTCCGTCAGGAATCAGTTATCGAAACCAATGATATTGGGGATACCGTCGAGCGGATCTTAATTGAAGAAAGCCTTTATGATATTGCCAAAGCCTTTATTATTGCTCGTGAACGTCAACGCCAGGAAGCCCGGGCTGGACGGGGGCTAGGGGTTACTGATGATCTTGGGCTTACCTATAACCAACTGGTGGTTATTGCCAACAAGTATCTAAGAAAAGATGAAACCGATACGATTATTGAAACTCCCAAACAAATGTTTGAACGGGTAGCGGCTGCGTTAGCGGCTGCGGAGCCTAAAAAAAACCAAAAGAAATGGCAGCAGGAGTTTTTCTTGGTTATGTCTGAATTCCGGTTTTTGCCGGGAGGTAGAACACTAGCTAATGCCGGTACCGTCAATAACCAGCTGGCAAACTGTTTTGTTTTACCCATGCCTGATAGTGTTGAGGGTATCTTTGAAATTGTTAAAGAGTCTTCAATTCTCAAANNTTTTCGTTGGGTAGAATCCGGCCGAAAGGTGATCTGGTAGCCACCACAACGGGACGGGCAGCCGGACCGATTGCCGTCATGCATATTTTAAACCACGCTTCAGATATGCTGCTTCAGGCAGGTGGACGGCGTTCAGGTAACATGATTGTCCTGCCAGTATCTCACCCGGATATCTTTGAGTTCTTAACCTGTAAAGAAGAAGAAAGTGCCTTAAATCATATCAATTTTTCTCTTGGAGTTACTGCAAAATTCATGAAAGCGGTTGAACAGGACAAATCTTGGGATCTGATTAACCCCAGAAACGGTGAAGTGGTTAACCGTGTTGAGGCCCGTTCGATATTTGATCTGGCAGTAACGATGGCGTGGAAAAATGGCGATCCTGGACTAATTTTCCTTGATGAAATCAACAAGTACAACCCAACGCCTCAAGTTGGACCACTCGAATCAGTCAACCTTTGTGGCGAACAGCCATTACTGGCGTATGAAGCCTGTAACTTGGGCAGTATTAATCTAGCCGCCCACCTTAAAAACGGGGATACAAATGGCCATGGTAACGGGGTTCGGCCTAAACAAATCGATTGGGATAAACTGCGCCGGACAGTCCAACTCAGTGTTCGGATGCTGGATGATGTGGTGTCTATCTGCACCTATCCTTTAGAAAAGATTGATAAAGTGGTTAAAAGCAACCGCAAGATTGGCTTGGGGGTGATGGGATGGGCTGATATGCTGGTGCGGTTACAGATCCCTTACAACTCACCGAAAGCCTATGAATTGGCTGAAAAACTCTCGGCTTTCATTCAGGAAGAGGGAGTCAAGGCCAGCCAGGAGTTAGCTCAAGAAAAAGGTGCCTTTGATAACTGGAATGGTAGTCTCTGGCAAAAGCAGGGTAAAAAGCCCCAACGGAATGCGACAATTACTACCATTGCTCCGACCGGTTCTATTGCGATGGCAGCTGGGTGTTCATATGGAATTGAACCGCACTTTGCCCTGGCATTTTATAAGCAAGCGATGGGCGGATATAAGCTGCCGGAAATGAATACTGATCTACTCAAACACTTACAAAAACTACACTTAAACGACTCGGAATTGGTTGAAGAGATTATGGAAGAGGGGACGATTCAGTACATCGACCAGATCCCAAAAAGTATTAAAGATATCTTTGTAACTGCCCATGACTTAGCGGCTCAAGATCATATCAAGATGCAGGCTGCCTGGCAAAAACACACTGATAACGCGGTCTCAAAAACCATTAACTTACCTCGTGAAGCAACGGTTGATGATGTCTCTGCTGCATTCATGCAGGCCTGGAAACTGCACTGCAAAGGGATTACTGTCTACCGTGACGCCTCGCGTTCAATCCAGGTTTTGAACGTTGGTCAAGGCCATAAAAAAAACAAACTTCATGAAATCAGCAGCTTGGGAGGTTTGATTAAACGCGTCTCAAAGCCAACAGCAAAACCTGCTGGCAAACCTCAAGTTTCAAAGAAAGAAGCTTGTCCTATGTGTGGAGCTCAGCTCCAGATTCATGAGGGCTGCAAAACCTGCCCCTCGTGTGCTTTCTCTGCTTGTTCACTGTAGAATGAGGCTTCAATTTATTCCTCGAATTTCTCTTGCAGTTTTTTTATACGTTTTCATTTTTAAATCATTTAACTAAATTGCGCACATATATAAACCGATACTTCACTTTGTTTTCACTGCAGTAATGGTAATTTGAATACTCTCCTGAAAACAGGAGTAGCGTCCACACACGAAGCAACGTCACTATTTACTGTTTAAAACTCAATGAGTTGCCAAACAGTCAGCACAAGCTCGTTGACACCCCAAACTACCAAATCAATTCACTACTCACAGGAGGTCTCCCATGAGATCAGTTGTAGGAGTTATCCTTGGTGTTATCGTGGCAATCCTGGTGCTGGTTATCCTTTCGTTTTTGTTTTTTGGGTCCATTAAGCCGATTGAGGCGATTCTCTTTTTTATTTGGTACATCATTGTGGCTATTGCCACGCTCGCTGCGATCGCTTTATTCATCGCTTTGATTATTGCGATTGTTGCCTTACCGGTTTTGGCTGGTTGGTGGATCTTCAAGCAGATAAGCGGGAGGTAAGTGTGGATGGTGCATAGAGAGTGCCGGAAGAAAAATTTAAGATTACAGAAGCAAATCATGCTAATGCTGCATGTTTTTAATTTGTTTTCTGTTTTCTCCTTTTCCGGCACTCTTTCTCCTTTAAATTACACACAACAATTTTTTTGAATGGATCTTTCATAGTAGGTTAAAGCCTCTTTATGGATGACGATAGTATTGAGGTTTTAGGTCGATCCCTTTCGGGCCTACACATTGAAATCATTGGGTAGAAATCTGTAAACAAAAATCAAAGGTATTGACAAATCAGTTATTAATTGCAATTATCAAATTAACAATATGGCAGATAATAGTGATTTTCTTTCTAAGATAATTCAATATACTGGAACACTTTTTACTTTAGGTGGAACAATCTCTCAATTTTTGTTTCGTGAGGAATTTAAAACTCTATTAAAAATTGATGGTTCAGACTCATACTATTTTGCTTTTTCAGCAGCAGGTTTAATATTTGGACTAACAATAATCATTGGCCTTTTTGCAAATAGAAACTTCTTATTAAGCAGGATCTATATTAATCCAAAATCTTATCAAACATATTTAAAGAAAATTAGAGAGTTGTCTTCAAAAAATGAAGAAAATAATAGGAACAGTAATAGTAGTGAAGTTATTACTGAACCAATCTTTATTGATGCACAAAGATTAGCAATACTATATTCTGTTGTTATCAATAT
>DCTD01000067.1 GCA_002335355.1 Patescibacteria group bacterium UBA1449 | reverse complement strand
CCATAAGCCAAACGTAATCAAAACCCAGATTTTTCAGACGCTCCCATTCTTCAACTGGAACTGTATCGAGAGTTAATGGGGTGCCGTGTTTTTGGCTTACCTCTTTTAACCAAACACGGGTATTTATTTCATAGAGTGATGGATTTGAACGGACTTTCATATGGCAGTGAAGAATTAGTATCTATAGTAATTATTTCAGATCTTGCCTGAGGAAACAAGCCAGACTTCCTTTTCTTGCTCAATTCTTACCGTTTTTTAATTCTTCCCTCATAAAGTTTCTATAGGTTTATATATGTTTATGGGAGTTAAAAGACTAGTTATTTCTATTATAGTCGAGTTGCTTGCCCTTATTTTTATTGCTGTACCCGTTATTGCCCAAGAAAATATCAGAAGTGGAGATAGTGTTGATCTACCTGCCAACCAGGTTGTTGATCGTGATTTTTTCGCTGCTGGTCAAACAGTAGTCATTTCTGGGACTGTTAATGGAGATGCTTATGTAGCTGGAGGTACTGTTATTGTCGAGGGAATAGTTAATGGCGATCTCCTAGCTGCAGGCGGAACGGTCACTGTTAGAGGGAGAGTTACCGATGATGTCCGAGTAGCCGGAGGCACAGTGACTATCTCCGGTACTGTTGGTGGTAATGTCTCTACAGCTGCCGGAACAGTTAATCTGACTGATGCTGCCCGTCTTGGTGAAAGTTTAGTTGGGGCAGTAGGAACACTTGAGGTTTATGCTCCTGTTGCTGAGGATGTAACAGTTGCCGGTGGACAAGTTATTATTGGCAGTACTATTGGTGGTGATGTGGTCGCAGCGGTTGAAAGACTCATTCTTACTCCTCAAGCCCGTATTGCCGGTGACTTGGACTATTGGAGCCAAGTTCAGGCTGATATCAGGCCCGGAGCCATTGTCGTGGGCGAAACGACTAAACATGCTCCTCCGCAACGGGTTCAAGCTCAGGAAGAAGAGATAGGTCGGGCTTTTGCCGGTTTTGCCTTGTTTACTACCCTCATGAATCTAGTCTCATCTCTTGTTGCCGGCTTACTGCTGATCAGATTTTACCCTGTCTTTACTCAGGGTGCAGTGAGTACGATAGCCAGAAAACCATTGCTGTCTCTAGGTATTGGTTTCTTAACCCTTATTCTGACACCAATTCTCATTATAATTCTCATGATAACCCTACTGGGCATCCCCCTTGCCCTTGTCTTACTGGCACTCTATTTAGTGTCACTCTTCTTCAGTAGTATCATTGTGGCTCTGTTTATCGGCCAACTGATTATTAAACCAAAAGATGACAACATGCCAAATGGTTGGGCATTACTACTGGGCTTAGTCATTTTAGCTGTCATCACTACCCTTATTCCTCTAATTGGTCCTCTAATAAACTTCTTTGTAATCCTGTTTGGATTAGGTGCACTACTAGTTGCTGAAAGAAACATGTATGCTGCCACTCGGGAAAAGAACATTGCTTAAATCTCCTGTTACTGCGCTTGACAGTTGTTGCCAAAATAAAGGTCTGTTATGCTAGTTCCGTACTAAAGTTAGCCTATCATGAATAAACCCTGCTATATCTGTTCTCATACAAAGTTTCGACCTATTTATAACCGACCTCCCTATACTGTCTATCAGTGCCAGCATTGTGGCCACGCCACCTTAACCGGTTATCCTCCGAAAGAAAAGCTAAAAACGATTTACCAGAAAACCTATTTTTCTGCTAAACAAAGTCCTGAGTTTGTCAAAGACGCCTACCGCAAGTTTTCCCACATTAAGCCCTATCTTAAAAAAGGCACAAAAGTCCTCGATTATGGCTGCGGTACCGGTATCTTTTTATCATACTTGCAAAGGGCTGACTATAAACNNCCTTATGGGTATGATATCTCTGCCTATGCTGCCAATCAGGTAACCAAACGCCTTAATATTGAAGCCAGTTCCAAGCCATTAACCCAGTCACTCTACAAGGTAAACACTTTTGACAGTATCTGTGCTTTTGACGTCATCGAACATATTCCTGATTTTCAAACGGTATTTGACTACTTTTTTACTTGGCTAAAACCGGGCGGAAAACTCTTCTTAACCATCCCTGCTATCGATAGCTGGGACGCTAAACTCTTTGGTAAACACTGGTATGGTTTTACCAAAATGCCTGAACATATTCACTACTTTTCTAAACAGTCCATAGAAACTGCGCTTAAACGAAGTGGTTTTTCTCTTGAGACAAAACGGCAGTGGGGCTTTATTAGAAGTCTGGCTTTTATTGCCGATCACCGCATAACCAGTAATCAGCCATTACTCCAGTTCTTTAAAACCTGGATTCAAAAAAGTAGTTTAGGCAAGATAACAGCATTTTTCCCGATGGAAGATATGCTGGTTATTGCTAAAAAACCATGAGAAGCTATCATCTCATTTTTGGGTATCTCCTCTTAGTAATTGGGTGTCTTGTTGGAGTACTGTTCTTAAAAGAACCACCTGTTTGGCCTGATGAAGTGACGTATGCTGATATTGCTTACAACCTGTTACACGAACACCGGCTAGGGACTGACCTATGGGGAGATATGATTCCCGGAGTTCGCAACCATGCTCTCTGGTATCCACCTGTTTTTTTCTATACACTGTCCGGTTGGATAGCCCTATTTGGCCACACCATTACTACTCAACGCATGCTCTCTTTTGCCTGTGGTTGTGGAACAGCTTTCCTTTTCTTTCTTATAGCTCGACAAATAGTACAAAAGACTTCCAAACCCTCGATTGCTGCCTGGCTACCCTATACTACTACACTGGCTTTACTGATTGATTTATCGTTTCTAAAAGCCATGAAAGTCAGCCGTCCGGAAATCGTAGTCTTACTACTTAGTTTTGGAACAGTGTATTCTCTTATTAAAGCTTTAGACATCGAACAATCAACAAGAAAAAAATTATTTTTGACTGGTATAAGTGGGTTGTGTGCTAGTTTAGCTGTTTTAACTCATACAGTTGCATTGTTTTTGCCGTTAGGGATTGGAATTTTTCTGGTTTTTACCTATCAAAAGCAGGTTTTCCGGCAAATAACATTTTTCNNCTTTTAGTGGGGCCTTTCTTATCCCTATCCTAGTCTGGTTTCTCTCTATCTTACCCATTTTCGATCTGGTAAAAACCCAGATGATACTGGCAGCTGAACGGAAAGCGGCCGATCCTTCATGGCTTTTTGCTGTCTTCCAAACCCAACCTGTAGCCCTGCAACTGATTTATCTCGGTTACTTTGTTATCTCACTGCTAACGATAGTCTTTNNCCCCGTCCACTGACAACTCTTATAGCCAGTTTAATCATCTCAACTTGGCTATTTACTCTGTATGGAAAGATGTTCTGGTACTTTGTTTTGCCATTACCTTTTGTCTATCTCGGATTAACCGCTCTCCTTGCCGCGAAAGCTGTTCCCATTAGAGACGTTACCTCTCATTTTCAACAGCTTAAGAATCACTGGCAGTTGGTAAGTCTACTTTTACTACTGGTTTTCTTAACTGGCCTAAACACCAAACTCCAGTCTGATCTGTTCTTTATCCTGGCTGGCAACAACTATTCCTACGAACGTTATACTCGAAGTATCTTAGATCATATTCCTGTCGGCAAAACCGTTTTCACTTCGGCTATCCCTGACCCCTACTACGCCCTCAAATCCCGTGATCCGCACAGCAAGCTGTACACGTTTCCGGTGCTTAAAACTACTCAAGGTATGTACCAAGCTTTACTTGATAACTCAGATTACATCATCTACAACGGCCAGTATGAATATGGGATTTTCGGCGCCTTGTTACCGGATTACATCAAAGCTAATGAACTCAGACGATTCCTTGTTGGTACTTCTGGACAGTATCAAACAGTTATTGTTGAACTCAAACCCAGAGACCAACGAATGCTTCAACAGTAAAACCTATAATATTTGCTTTTTCTGCTTAAATTAGGTATAATAATCCTATAAGAGTATTGGGCATAAGCGCCCATTTTTTATTCTTGCACCTTAACACCCTACGGAAAAATGATAAGAAGCTGGATTTGGGTATATGAGTGTTTCGTATGCCCGACTCCAGCTTCTTTGAGGCTAGGAACAAAATAGGAGGAGAAAGTGAAACGNNACGAACTCTGTCTTTAGTGATCTTAGCAGGCATCGTATCCCTTTTCAGTCTCGGCTCAACTGTTGAGGCCGGTGGCGGTACTCGGTACATTCTGTCTGGGGACTGGAGTCAAACCGAAACAGTTAGCGTCAGGATTACTGATGCTGCTTGGAATGAACTCCAAGTACAACGGCTGTTGGTTGATTTCGGTTTTGACCATCCCTGGATGGACTTTACCCAGCTACCAAAGTTGGGAGTTGAGTTTGAATATTCTGCTCTCCCAAACGAGCTCTGGCCGATGGGATTCGTGTTTACCGATACCAAAGAACACACGTTTACCCAGGTAGGTTGGCCAGGTTCACTTCCCGGACCGATGATTGAAGTCGAACGCTTGGGAGACCAAGCAAATGTTAAGGTCGTTAACTCGACCTCTAAGCAGATGAATATCCTCACACCTGATGGCAAGACCATCAGACTAGTTCCCGGCACAGACATTGAGTGGACCAGCCCTTATTCAAGGGCAAACATCTACCATGTCTGCCCAGAAAACGCAGACGATCTTGTCCAGTGCGGTATCGCCGCCTNNGCGCTTTCCCTTTTTACATATCCACTGTTTATCTCGTTTTTTCATTTTTATTGCTATACTACGCCGATGGTAGTTTATGAATAAGATAACAGATCTTATGCTCTTTGAAAGGAGAATGGCAACGTGAAGAATTTGGTGGTAACGACACCATACATCCGGACAACTCGGCAGTGGTTTACTACTCAACCATTGGTTAAGTTCTGTATCATCGGGGCTGCATCCTGGGTTATTGGTGAAACAGTCTTAACGCTGTTGGTAGAGGGTTGTCACCTGGNNCTGGCTTCAGCTCAGCTGTGCCTTGAGCTTTAACTTTGCTGCCAACTATCGTTGGACCTGGTGGCATCGGCAAACTGAGGGAACAATACTGAGAAAAGTATTCAAGTTTCTTGGTTCGCGATCTTTCACCATCGGTGCCGGTTGCTTGGTGTTCGAGTGGCTGCTACCCTTGGTCAGTACCTCCAGTCACCTATACGCGTGGCTCCCTTTTGCAGATACCGACTACCAATTCAGTCTCATGTTGGTCAGCGTCGCTTTCATCCTACCTGACTACGTCTTCAGTGACCTGATAGTCTTTGGGCTCCTGAAAAACGCCCCCAAACGATGGCGAAGCTATTTGGTAGGACAAAGAACTGTACGTAAACTGCCATCTCAAACGACAGGGCATGTCAGCCAATGACAACACAAGTAGTTGTTTTTGACAACGTTGCCCTACCGTAAGCCGGTGAATCAGGGATAACCCTCCCCCTCCTCCTGATTCACCGGTTCTCTAACCTATATTTCACCATTATCACCCTCATAATCTTTAACAACATTCCGCTCTTCATCATATACCGCGTTTTGTAAAGCAGTAAGCGGAAGCCAGTACTTTGGACTTCTGCGGTATTCAAAAACGTCTATCACCGTTTGCGGAGCCTGGTCAACAGAAGAAAACGTGTTATAAGAATATCCCTGATACCGGGCAATTGCCTCAGCACATTTCACCGGATCATGAAAATCTTCCTTTTGCTTAGCTTTTTTTATAAATATATCCAGCGCTGCTGATAAGTTGTAGTCCACTTCCTGCTCTACCCTGCCTGCATCATATTGGGGATGCACCCAGGTAACCACCTGACCGGCACCTTTAGCTCCAAAATGAGAGGTAACTAAATTGCCATACTCATCCCACTGCCGGATACCCTCCCGAACAATTAAAGCCAAGAAAAGATCAACGGGAATATCTGCATCATGAGCAATAATACTAGCCAACATAATGATTTCTTCATTTGTGATGCGTTTGTCAGTAATCGGTTTGTTAATGTGATAGCAAACTCTCCCATCCAGCTTTTCCTTTGAAATATCATATTTTTCACAAAACTGCTTGAATTCCTCTTGCTTCCACACCACATTACCAATTGGAGTATATGGAGTAAACCGTTTTAACTCTGAACAATTAGCAGGCCAAAGAGCAGTACTAACTTTCTTTGTTTCCACTAAAACACTTTCAGGTTTTGGAACTTTTACCCAGCTCTGACTGATGAATAGTTCAGAATTTGTCTTCTCCAGAGATAAAGTATTGTTTTCAGAATCAGTTGGAGTAAGATCGTGTTTACTATCCAGTTGATTTCTGATCCCGTGGCTTTTTGGTTGAGGGTTAAACAAGAGATGGGATGTATCAATGTCAAAACTATCACTAATCTCAAAACTATCTTTTATAGAAGTGTCTGGAGATTGTGTTGCTTCAGAAGCACTTACCTCAAACTGTTGTTGGCTTTGTGAAAGAGACAGTTCATCAATACGCGCAGCTAAACACGAAACAGTTGCAAGTGAGACAAAACTAATCTGAGTATGATGTCTTACTATAAAACGATGTATCCGAGTAGATGTCGTTTCGTGATTTGGAGGCAAACGTTCCGGACTACCAGCCATAATACTTCTTTTTTAAGAATTAATCGACTTCTGCCAGTTAGTGATTTATGGAACTGGCAGAAAAGAGTGATCATTTTGGTGCTGTCATGATAACAGACGCATAAAGACAGAAAAATTACACATAAGATAATAGATGGTTAGGTAGTTAAAAATTACATCCGGATCCTAAGAATATGAATCGGTAAATACTTGAGTCTTTCCTGATAGGAAACAGATTTCTTCTTCACTTCAAAATACCATTACGCAGAGACCAAGAGAGTCTCTTAGTCTCTGCTGTAATTGGAATATCTACCTTACTTCCTTCGTAACCGTAACCCGACTGCTGTCATCCAAGCCCCAGCAGCTGCAAGAATTCCCGGTAAGTTACTTGAGGGTAGTTCTCCTGCTGACGGTAGTGTCTCTGGAGGAGCTCCTTTCACAACGGGCACTTGAACTGGAGGTGTAGGTTGTACCTCTGCTGTTGGTGCTGGAGGTTGTGGAGACGGTGATGGTGTTACCTCTGCTGTTGGTGCTGGAGGTTGTGTCGGTTGTTCAAGTTGCGGAGCTGGCTGTTCAGGCTGAGATGTTGCAGTTGGCACTGGTGTGTCTGTAGGTCTTGGTTGTTCACCACCGTTACCTCCATCATCACCTCCATTGCCATTTTCCTGAGGCCTTGGAGTTTCAGTTGGCGTGGCTGTCCGTGTTGGTTTACATGAGTTCAGATCTTCCACAAAGGCATAATCAACCATATCTTCTCCACTGTAGTATGGTGGAACACGAACTTCCTTGACACGCGTTACTTCCACTTGATACCAACAAAAGTCCAAATCTGGAACATCAATCTCGACTCTATAGTTTGTGGCTCCTTGAGGAATTGTTATCTCCTGTGTAGAAATATACTCTTGAGACTCAAGCCATCCAGAAGTTTCCGGTGTCAATTGTAATGATCCATAAATATGTACATACAAAACGTCTGGACAGTCTGCATTGGTTGCTATGTTATCTCCAAAAAAGACAATCGGATCACTCCCTAAATGATTGGGACCAGAAAACTCAAATCTTCCTTTTACATCTGTGGCTATACACTGGACTGTTGCGGTTGGTGTCGCCACAATTGCTTCAGTGGTTGTGGTTGGAGTAGCATTGGTTGTCTCAGTTGGGACAACGGTCCCTGTCGGTGTCGCGTTGATTGTTTCGGTCGGATTTACCGTTCCCGTAGGTGTGCTTTCCATCATTTTCTGTGTTCCCTGTCCTTCAGTTTGAGTTCCAGTTGCATTCGGAGAGACAACTACCTCAGTTTTCGTTGCCGTACTTGTTGCAGGAGCTGTGGTTGTTTCTGTCGCTCCAGCTGCCCCTATTGTTGGTAATCCCGCACCCTGAGGTGCTTCTGTCCGAATGGCTGTATTAGTTGCTGTTGCTGCAGCTTGGACAACATTCTCTTTCTGTACTGAAGTTGACGTAGTTGGAGGTAGTGTTGCTGGTTTTGGTGCCGTTTCCTTTGTGGCAGTCTCAATCTTTACAGTTGGTTTTACTTCGGGAATTACTGGGCTATTTTGACCAACTGTCGACATTGGAGAAGCCGTTTCAGCATTTGAGTTTTCTGGAGCCCAAGCCATTAGACCTAGTGTCGAAGCAGCTAAAACCCCAACAGGAGCTGTTTGCCAAGCAATTTGTTTTTTAGCACTCTTAAAGGTCTGCTTCATTCTCTCCGATACGTTTCTAAACCAATGCAGTGGCTTAATTGGTTCGGATAAAGGTTTAGTTGAGATAGTATTTGTCTGCATTTCTGAAGCTTTTTTCCATAATCTCGTTTTCTGACCAAACTTGTGATATGCAAGTACCTCATATATATGTTCATTTTTACCGGAAGCAAAAAACGCTTCTTGACGTAACGCACTAGAGCTTAAATACCCAGATTCGGTATTGAGATACTCAGGTTTAATAACCCCCTGTTTGACAAGCCGTTGAGTAAGTCTTGATACTGATTGAGTACGCTTTTTTTCAGCATCACGCATTAATTGAGATAACTGGCCCAGTTGTTTTGGATTCAGACCCTCAAGCAACTCTTCATGTTGAGCATAAATACTTTCATAACGTTTAGTTAACCGGTTTATCGTGGACTGAGCGACAGCATCAGCACGGTCACCTAAACTCTCAAAAGAGGCATCAAGCTCATCGTGAGGACTATCCTTTGGCAGTCTATCAATGGCATACTGTAATAAGTCAGCACTCGTGGCTGCATAAAAACGGGAAATTCGGGATGAATTCTCTTTCATATAGGTATTGCTTATGCACTATCTAAACTCTTCTCTATTAACTCCAAAGAGCGACGATATTCTGCATAGAGGTTGTTAACTTCTACTAATAACTTCTCAACTTTCTCTGGTTGAGGCTCATTACTTATTCTTTTACGTAAAACGAAAAGTTTAGCTTGGAAAAGCTGACGTGAAGTTTCGATAAGCTCAACTGCTTGTTGATAATCTAGTGCAGTTGTAACTAATTGCTTAATCTGGAAATCAATACGTTGGTCATTCATAGATAAGTCTGTTAAGACGTTACTTCATTCTTTAATGACCCGGTAAGAAGAAGACTAAAGCGAAGTAAGAAAACGGTAAGAGTTTAGGTAAGTGGTATTTTGAGGACCTACAGATCTTTTGTGGTGAATATCAACAATAGTATAATGAACTGTTTTCATTTTTAAAACATATGAGTATACTTAGCCAAGTTTCTTTAAGCGCTGTCGAAAACATAATGGCTGATCTTTTTCATTCAAAAAACGTTATAACTCCTCTCCTACTTCTCCTCATTGAAGAAGCCGGTATCCCTATTCCTATCCCTGGTGATATTATGATTGCCTATGCTGGATACCAAGTGTCAATAGCAATGCTTACGTTTGGACAAGCTTTTATTTTTTTACTACTGACTGCCTTGTTAGGATCAACAATTCTGTATTTTCTTTCTTACCGTTGGGGACAAACGTTAGTTTTTAAAATCGGCAAGTACATTCATTTAGATCAAAAAAAACTCCTCGCTGTTGAAGAACAGTTTCGTAGGTATGGACCATTAGTCATTATTGTGGGAAGACATATTCCTGGTCTTCGGATCCCCATTACCATATTTGCCGGAATGTCAAAGGTTTCTCCTTTGACTTTTATCGTAAGTACTGCCGCCTCAATGGTTGTGTGGATTCTGTTTTACCTTTCACTCGGTGTTCATTTAGGACCAAAAACAGCCAGTCTGATACATGATCCTCTGTTTAGATCTATCTCCTTTGTTATCCCTCTCCTCATTATTGCTACCTTTTTCTTTTGGCGTCGAAACCAAACCACAGAATCAATAGAGAGATAATGGGTTCTTTTATATGAGTAATGCATCCCCCTTATAGTTTGACATCTGCCTCTAATCTTGCTTGAATAAAAACATGTTAAAAAAACTTTCTCATTCATTTTTTAATGCTACTCGGGGTATTATGGTGGCATCATCAGAAAGAAACATGCGTATACACTTAATCGCTGTTTTTTTCGTTACCGCTGTTGCCCTGATCCTCCATCTTTCCGTTACTGATTTTATGATTGTTGTCCTGTTGTATGGCATGGTTATTGGAGCTGAGTTGTTTAACACTGCTGTTGAACACATTTGTAACATTCTTCGTGACCGTTACCACCTCCCTTATGAGGGGAGCCGAGATATTCGGGATATGGCTGCAGGAGCAGTCTGGATCCAGGCTATCGTTGCCATTATTATTGCCGGACTATTGTTAAGTAAATACCTTTAATGCTGTTTTACCAGCCAGATGCCCGCATAGGGAGGCAGGGTTACAGAAGTATCATTTTTGTGCGCCCAGTTTACTTCCAAGACTGCTTCATCCCCAATAACTGAAGACAAATCGTAAGTTGTATCAGTTAGGTTAATATAGATTATGAGATCTTTATCTTTAAACGTGTATCGGCAACTAAAAACCCGTGGGATTTGACAGGGAATAAACTCAGGCATTGTTGTTGCCATTTCCGGAAATCGTTGGCGGGCTTTTAAGATCATAGCGATCGTCATAAACACGTCTCTTGACGCTTGTTTTTCCCAATCCTTATCAGTAATTGGACTCCGATTGATATCTCTTGGATCATCAACAATCTTTTTATCTTCAGATACTAGTCTCTTCTTACTAGTTTGATTGCTCATAAACTCATGATCATTCCCTTTACCAATCTCATCACCAAAGATAATTGCAGGGCAACCGGGCAACGAAGCGAGCAACAAATGAACCATGATGTGACGTAGAGGATTACCATCCAAAAAAGCCACTGTCTTTCCGGCTACCCCAAAATTTTTTTTAAACACTAAACCTTTATCTACTAAGGCGTTATAAAGCAACAACCTGATTTCTTCTTCCGGAAACTCAAGGGTTAAGTCATCATGGTTTCTCAAGAACGTAATCCACTGGCCACAATGAGGCAAGCTTTGAGTCTCTTTGAGTGCTTTCCAAATATGACTGATATCATAGGAGATAATAGATGCCCACAAGGCACTCATAAGATGAAAATTATAAGCGAGTTCAGCTTCAACATGCTTAGTGGTACCAAAATATTTCTTAGTAGTATCAAGCGGTTGACAAGCCTCAACTAGAAAAATGCTTTCAGACGAAACGATTTTCATTACCTGATGTAAGGTTTGGATAATCTGGTGTGTTTTTTCGGTACTTTCCATAACACCATTCTTAACATCCTTACCAACGAAAGGAATTGCATCAAGGCGGAAACTCAGACCCTTTTTTGCCCAGTAAATTAAAGCGTGGCAATACTCTGTAAATACCATCGGATTATTCCAGTCAACATCGATTTGATGAGGATAAAAGGTATGGTAATACCAGTAACCATCTTTTCCTTTGATCCAGTGGGGAATATCCCCCGCCTGTTCAGGGAAAATTATCCGGATTGTTTGTTGTCTGCCGTCAATTTCATACCGTGCCCACGGTCCACCATCAGCCACAAAGATATCAAGCAACTTAGGTGCATTCTGAGAGTAAATAAAGAAGTTGCGGTAATATTCATCTCCTGCTTGAGCTTTAACAAACCACTCATGCTGTTCAGAAACATGATTAAACACTAGATCAATAAAAACTCGTATTCTCAATTCGTTCGCTTTACTAAGTAACCGATCAAAGGCTTCGTTCCCTCCTAGTTCTGGTCTAATTGTGTAGTAATCACTGACATCAAAACCACCGTCAATAAGCGGAGAAGTGAAAGGTGGCAAGACATGAAGTGCAGTAATGCCAAAATAATGAAGCTCTTCTAACTTACTGGATAACACATCAAGAGTACACGTACCATTACTACAAAATGAGTCCCCATAGGTAACGTATAAATTGATATTTTTATACCAGTCACTGGGGGGTTTTGTTGGTTTGCTATCTGTTGGGAGCGCATATGACAAAGCAGAAAGGATGGTATCAACATGCTGAGGATAGATCTGTGATAACAGCTCTTTAAAGACGTTCATAGGCAGGTATAAACAAGCATACTCCTACAGTACTACATAGTAGTAGAGTTCGCGATCATAATGCAATCGGAAAGCTTTTTTTACTGAAATCAAAAGTAGTNNTCGAAAACTCCCATTGACTTCTTCATGTTTTAAAGCAAACTCAACCACCGTTTTAAGATACTCCAACTTGTTACCAGTATCATAATATTTGGCATTCTTTATCTCAGCAGCAAGCACTTTCTTACCATCACGGATCATAAGCTTGAGCGCATCGTTATAGTACAACTCATCATTTTCACTAAGGTTACTCATGACTTCGTCCAAGTAGTCACAAATATCTGGTGTGAAAATAAAGCCAGAAACATTTGCTAAATCTGATGGAGCATTTTCTTTACCAGGTTTCTCAATAATTGTTTCAATATCAATCAATCCATCTCTAATCTGTTTTCCACCTGCAAAACCATACCGGCTGTAGTCATCATCTTTGGTCGCTTTAATACTAGCCAAGACTGAACAGCCAAACTCATTATAGATCTCAATTAACTGTTTAAACCGTGATGGCGATGCAACTAGAAAGTCATCACTCCAGGTGTAAATAAATGGTTCATTCCCAATGATATGACGAACGTTTAACAGTGGAGTGCCGTTGCCATATGGGCCTTTCTGACGAACATACACAAAGTTGGCTAGCTGAGAAATCTTTTCCACACCATCAAGCATCGGTTTCTTCTTATCTCCCCCCATTTTCAGGTTTTCAACCAACTCCTTGCTGGGTGCATCAAAATGATCCTCAATAGTCCGTTTATGATACCCAGTGACCAGAATAATATCGGTAATTCCAGCATCAACCAGTTCTTCCACTACATATTGAATCACTGGCTTATCAACCACTGGCAGCATTTCTTTTGGCATTGCCTTAGTCTGAGGTAAAAACCGGGTTCCAAATCCAGCGGCCGGAATAACTGCTTTGGTGATTTTCTTGAATGTACTCATGAGGATAAAATCTCAAATCTCAAATGTCAAAAATCAATCCACCAGCTGGCGGATATAATCTAGCACTACAACACGCTTGTAGTGCAATTTATAATTTTGCGTTTTGAGTTTTGAGTGTGCACTCGTAACTATAAGTAAACCAAATACCAATTCTAACACTTCTTATCTCATTGCAAAATAGCAAATATCCGATTATAATACTTGACAACAGCCGCTAATGTAGCGGTTTTTTTATTAAAAGACTGAAAACGCAAAGTAAAAGAATAGAAAGTATTAGTCTTAAATTCTAGTTTTCAGTCACTGGGTTTTAGGGTATAGTAGTCATAATGAGCGATATAAGCTTTACCACTCCAGATTTTGGTTCAAACCCAGTTCAGTACTTAAAAGAAGTCCGGGTTGAACTAAAGAAAGTCCAGTGGCCAACTCGTGAGCAGATTGTACGAGCAACTATCCTCGTCTTCTCTGTTAGCCTTGTTGTTGGCAGTTTTCTCGGTGGAATGGACTATATCTTTACCCAGGTCTTCGGACTCCTGTTACAAAGATAATGAGGTTATTATCCTAACAAAGGATAAAACTGTAGTCATGGCAAAAAAAGCGACAGAAAACCAGGAAGAAGTTCAAGTTGAGACACAAGAAAAATCTTCCAATCCTAACCATTTAGTCATCACTAAATCAGATGACCCGAAAGCCAAGTGGTACGTAGTTCACACCTATTCAGGGCATGAGAATAAAGTGGCTCAGGCACTAAAACAGCGGGTTGAATCAATGGAACTAACAAATTATGTGTTAGAACTCATGATCCCGACTCAAAACAAAATCAAGATTACTAAAGGGAAAAAACAAACGTTGGCTGAAAAGATATTTCCTGGCTACCTGCTAGTTAAAATGATTTTAACTGATGATTCCTGGTTAATCGTTAGAACTACTCCCGGCATTACTTCCTTTATTNNTAACAAACCCACCCCAATTTCTGAAAAAGAAGTCAAAGCCATCCAAAAGTTCATGGAGCAGGAAGCGCCTAAGTACAAAGCAACCTTTTCTGTTGGCGAAGCGGTTAAGATTGTTGATGGACCCTTTGCTGACTTTTTGGGTAATGTTGAGTCAATCGATCAGGATAAAGGCAAAGTCAGAGTCCTGGTTTCAATTTTTGGTCGGGAAACGCCCGTTGAACTGGACTTCTTGCAGATTGCTAAGATATAAGACTGAAAAACTGAGTTTTAAAGGCGGGAG
>DCTD01000032.1 GCA_002335355.1 Patescibacteria group bacterium UBA1449 | reverse complement strand
TTGAAGTTCCTAGTTCATTCATCCGCGCAATTTCTTTAGAAGCATCGGCAACGATGTTAACGGCTGCATCCAAACGTTGGTTAAGAATAGCAGTTGTTTTTGTGAGAGTATCAGTTACGTCTTTGCTATTTTGACTCAATGTTTGATTGACTAACGTTGAAGTTTTTTCCAGTGACTGGTGCATGGTCTGCAACCACTGCATTAAAGCTGGATCAGCAGTTTGTGGAGTTTTCAAGTTACTGATTTTCTTATTGATAAATACCAGTAACATACCAAAACAACTGACAATAACTAGAAGATTTATGAGTAGTTCAGTAGTTTCCATGTAATCTTTTTGATTAGCTGCAGGCTTAAGAATGAGGTTTCAGTATGCCAAAACGGTAAATCTATGTACAATGACTTTATGGGTAAACGTTCAACTACTCGTTATCTTCATCGTTCCAAGTTATTTTACTTAAGCCTAGCAACCCTGTCTTGGTTAGCCCTACTATACACCATTTTTTTCATTTCGCCAAAAACATGGGTGTCAATTTACTATGCCCCTTTTTTTCTATTACTTATTTTGACCATAGGGTTTACCATTAAAACCTTTTTTCNNTTTTTTCGCTCATATCTGGTAAGCATAACTATTCCTCTAGGCATCACAGCTATTTTGGGTATGCGACTTTTTGGACTCAAAGAATGGTACAACGCCGTCATCATTGGTTGTTTAACGATTACTTTAATTTATTTCTTTACAGTATCTGAAGATAGTGATAATCTAAATCAGCATTCTTCAATTAATCAAACAGGGGAAGATCATGCAGATATCAAAACGTCAACTGAATCCGGAGCTAGAGAAAGAAATTAAAGCCATGCTGGCTCAGGTAGTTGCTGACATCAACAACAAAGAAAAAGCCAGCATTTTTCTTCAAGACTTTTTAACGGAAACAGAATACATGGCACTGGCTAAACGTTTAGCAATTGTTTTTTACTTAAGCAAAAAAAGGTCATACGAAGAGATAAAACAGGAAATCAAAGTGTCTTCTGCAACCATTGCCAGTGTCCAAAATGCCTTAGAACAAAATTCACCTGGCTTTTCCCTAGCGCTTCAATACATAAAGGCTGAGGAATGGGCTTCTAAGTGGACGGATAAACTCTCCTGGCTTTTTGGTAAAAAAAAAGACGAAGCCTAAAACCGATCTTTTATATTGCTTTTATTTCAAGTGGAGCAAGCCAACTTGGACTACCAAAATGTTCGTAGGCATTACCACCTCGTAAAAACAGTTCAACAAAAGGATCATCAAACCCCGAGCTGCCAAAAGAAAAGGCTAGTTCTCCCTCAGCAACAGAAAAACTACCACCAGATACTAAATTACCCCATCAATAATAATTTGAACTTTACTACCCTTTTCAAAAGCAACCTGTGACTTACGGACAGTTGTTTTAATATTGCCATACCCATCAACCCAGGCAATACAGTTGTTTGGTGCATCAGGAATATGAGTAACGTCCAAGTCTCGGATAATTATGTCTTTATTACCTCTAGCTAACTCGGCTGCAGCTCTTGGGTAAAAATCACGGGATCGAAACTGAGAACCATGATTAGCAGTGTCTAGGGTTGCAAACCGTTTGACATGAGGTTTGACAAAAGAGAAACAGTAGCCGGCGTTAACTGCAGCAATTTCAACACCGTTATCGAGTTGGGCATAGAGAAAGTGTTCGCCGGCATTTTCTTCGCGACGAGCTTTATCATCTTTTCGAGGAGCGGTGTTTGAGTAGATCATCATCCCCTCAGGATGAGCACCTAAAGCATATTGATATATCCAGAAACCGGTAGCTATGGTATTAAACGGTGGTACTGATGTTTCAATAAACTGGAAGTCAGGATATAACGTAAGTAATCGCTGTTCTACTTCATGAAAGGCAGGGTCATTTGAACCATAGTCAGCAATAATGTGTAAGAGTTTTGACATAGAGAAAAAGTGCTAATAACAACAGCGAATTATATCCTGCCTGTTGATCTGATACAATAGAGATAATTAAAAACTTACGTTAGAAGTTTATAAGAATCCTAATGCCAAAAGCTTTCTATATCACTACAACACTACCCTACATTAATGCTGATCCTCACATCGGTTTTGCTGCAGAAATCATCCGTGCCGATGTAATTGCCCGGTATCAGCGGTTACTGGGTAAAGATGTATTCTTTAATACGGGAACTGATGAACATGGGCTAAAAATCTATCGAAAGGCTCAAGAACAAGGAGTTGATCCACAAACATACGCCGATAGGAGTGCTGCTACGTTTGATAGTTTAAAACAAGCGCTTACCCTCAGCTACACTAGTTTTATCAGAACCACTGATCCTCATCATATTGATGCAGCTCAGGAGTTTTGGAAACGGTGCCAAGACAACGGTGACATCTATAAAAAAACCTACAAGGTCAAGTATTGTGTTGGTTGTGAACTGGAAAAAACCGAATCAGAGCTAGTTAACAACTGTTGTGCTCTTCACCCAAATTTGGAACTGGAAATCATCGAAGAAGAAAACTATTTCTTCCGCTGGTCAAAATATCAACAAGCCCTATTAGATCTTTACCACGAAAACCCCAAGTTTGTTGTACCAAGCCACCGGCTTAAAGAGATTGAGCATTTTGTCGCAAGTGGTTTAGAAGACTTTAGTATCTCCCGACTCAAAGCCAAAATGCCCTGGGGTATTCCGGTACCGGATGACCCTGACCATGTTATGTATGTTTGGTTTGATGCCCTTATAAATTATGTTTCTTGTCTTGGATGGCCTAAAAAAACTGAAGATTATGAAAAGTACTGGCCAGGCATGCAGGTGGCTGGAAAAGACAACCTCCGCCAGCAGTCAGCAATGTGGCAGGCAATGTTACTCTCTGCAGGTTTGCCAACTTCAAAACAGATTCTTATTTTCGGGTTTATAACCTCAGGTGGTCAAAAAATGAGTAAAAGTCTGGGTAATGTCATTGATCCTTTCGAGGTTGCCACAAAATACAGCACAGATGCTTTACGTTACTATGTGCTGGCTGAGCTGAAAGCATTTGAGGATAGCGATTTTACCTATGAGAAATTTGAAGAACGGTACAATGCCGATTTAGCTAATGGATTAGGTAACCTCGTTCAACGCGTTGCCAAGATGTGTGAGAAAAACGGTGTTATGTATGATGATAATCAACAAAGCGCTATTCTGGAATCAGTAAAATCATCACTTCAAGATTACAGTTTCAACCTTGCCTTAGAAAATGTCTGGGCAGTCATTAAATCTGCTGATCAACGCATTAATCAAGTCAAACCATGGGAGCTTCCAAGAGAAGAAGCAGAAAGTGAACTAACACAACTAGTTATTCGTTTAAGAGAAATCGCCTACAACCTACACCCATTTCTGCCAAGTACAGCCGAAAAAATCACCCAAATCTTTTCTGGAAAAATCAAAGCACCGGAACAACCTCTATTCCCAAGAATAGCTAAATAACGAAGCTGAAAGTTTATTTTGACTTTTACCTTTTGAATTTTGAACTACTTTATAGATACCCATTGCCACTTGGATTTTTTTGATAGTCCCCAAGAGATTATTGATACTGCTATACAAAAAGGAGTCAAACAATTGGTTATTCCAAGTGTCAACACGAGCTCCTTTGAGAAACTCCTCCAGTTAAAGCGCACCTATCCCTCAGTTTTCATTGCTTTCGGATTATACCCAACCACAATGATCAACGATCAGGAAAAATTGAGAGATACTCTAGATGCACAAGAAATCAAAGATCTAGAAAACAATCTAAAAAAATATCGGGACAAAGTGTCTGCAATAGGCGAATGTGGCCTCGATTTTACCGATGTAACGGATGACCATCATAAAGAAGTCCAGCTACTGTTACTACGGCAACACTTTGAGTTGGCCCAAATGTATAACCTCCCACTAATAATCCATAACCGTAAAGCCAATGATAAGATCATCTCTTTACTGCACGAGTACCAGGGTAAAGTAAAAGGAGTCCTCCACTGTTTTGCAGGTAGTAAGCAGTATCTTAAAGCAATTTTTGATACAGATTTTTACGTTGGTCTTGGTGGACTACTCACTCTTGATACCGGCTTACAGGTTGTAACAAAAAATATTCCACTAAGTCGCACNNCGATGCCCCGTACCTAACACCAAAACAAGTCAGAGACCATAAGCCTTGGCCAAACGAACCAGCTAATGTACCCTTTGTTGCAGAAAAACTTGCCGAAATAAAAGGTATTAGTGTATCTAAAGTTGCAACTATCACAACAGAAAATGCCCAGCAACTATTCTCTCTTCCAAAAGAATAACAATAATTTACAATTAAGCATAGTATCGTTACAATCCAACACCATATATGGCAACTCATACGAAAAGCAGAAGCTACCGATTCTTAGAGATGGTACCGGGATTATTTTCCTGGTCTCTGATTCTTTTCCCTATTTGGGGATCATTCTTAATACCCACCTTGGTGGCTTACTATATCTTAGCCTTTGATATCTACTGGCTCTACCGTTCAGCTAATCTAGGAATATTTGCTACCTTGTCATTTTTCAGGATAAGAGCTAACCAAAAATATGACTGGATGGAAGATGTTAAAGGTTTTGGTGATTGGCAAAAAGTTCAACACATTGTCATTATTCCTAACTACACTGAGCCACTTCATATCTTAGAACGAACCTTAACATCCCTTAAAAATCAGGTTTCCCCGACCAAGAATATTCATGTTGTCTTAGCCTTTGAAGAACGGGAGGGAGAAGCAGCCCAACAGAAAGCCAAAATCTTACACGAAAAATACAGCCAGTACTTTGGGAACTTTTTGGCAACATTTCATCCTCAATTACCCAACGAAGTGGTCGGAAAGTCTTCAAACATGGCTTGGGCTGCCAAATATGCAAAACGGGAAATTATTGATAACCAAAAAAGAGATATCAACTATTTTACCATTACCAGTGAAGATGTAGATGCCCGATTCCACTCAAAATATTTTGCAACTTTAACCTACAAATTCCTGGATAACCCCAAACGTTACTATCGGATCTGGCAACCGGCAATTTTGTTTTACAATAACATTTGGACAATTCCTGCTCCTATCCGGGTTTTTTCAACGATTTCGAATATTGTCCAAATTGGCCAACTCAATCGAAAAGATAGACTCATTAACTTTTCTACATATTCCACCTCTCTTAAGTTGATCCATGAAATTGGCTACTGGGATGTCGATGTTATCCCGGAAGACTACCGGATCTTCTTTAAGTCATACTTTAAGACTGACGGAAAAGTAGAGGTTGATCCAATTTTCTTGCCAGTATTTGCTGATGCAGCTCAGTCAAAAACTTTTTTTAAAACCATGGTTAACCAATATGAACAGGTAAAACGCTGGGCTTGGGGTACATCTGATGATCCCTGGATTATCCAGCAATGGATTCAGGCAAAGAATATTCCTTTTTGGGATAAAACCATTAGAGTCCTTAAAGTGCTTGAAGATCACTTCCTCTGGCCAGTCAACTGGTTTGCTATTACCATTGGTGCTACCTTACCGCCCCTTTTAAACGAGGAGTTTGCCAGAACCGTCATTGGGAAAAGCTTGCCGCAAACGTCATCTGCAATCCTAACAATTTCCTTAGTATCAATGGTTATTGCCTTAGTCATTGACTGGAAACAACGGCCTGGAAAAGAGACTGTGCCTTTCTGGAAAAAAGTAATTATGCCCTTTGAGTTCTTACTACTCCCTGTAGTTGGATTCTTCTTTTCAGCCCTACCGGGACTTGATGCCCATACCAGGCTTATGTTAGGAAAATACATTGAATATCGCACTACCGAAAAAGTTTAAATCTTCCCGATATATCGTTGCAGATAAACGTCATCGCCAAGAGAAATGGCATTTTTTATTGGCACATATTGGGCTGCTAGTGCACTTGCTGCTTCCTGACTTAGTTGTTTACGGTAAAGGACAAAGAACGTAGATTGCTTGACGTCTGCCCAAGAAGTAATGGAAACAATGGTTGGTAACTGGGTAGTGCCAATGTAGTGAGGAGTGTTTTTAGGGTTACCAACAAACCAGCACTTCGGGTGATAGTAGAGACAGGGCATAACATCCACAGCTTCATCTGTAAAAATCTCGACTGAACTCATTCTTTGTAGCTCCTGGTAGTGTGTTTTTGATAACCCTAAACGGTAATCATTCATAACCAGAAGCACAAGCACTATGAATACTAGCCCACTCACTACAGCAATACGAGGTAATCTTTGATACAACGTGACTAACCCGGTAAAGAGTAGAATGATTGCATGTGGAGAAAGAAAAGAAATATATCGTTTATAGAGAATTGGATTACCAAAGATAGAAGTTCCGTAAAAGGCAATAACAGTCACAAAAAACAGTACCCCAACAAATTGAAGAAAGTTTGTTTGTTTTACTGCTTTAACCAACCCGAGAAGAGAAAGCCACAGTCCAAGTATAGCTAAAACACCATAAAACGGTTTAAGTGGTTCAACTTGTTCATTAATGGTAATTAAACCAGAGTACTCAGCTAGAGAATGGAGTGGGTGAAACACCAACCAAAAAGACTGCTGAACATTCTGGGCTTGACTGAGCATAACCCCTAACCATGGGAGATAACTAATGCCTGCAAGAAGATATACCGGCACGAACCGCCAAAGCAGTAATTTATTCTTGTTTAGGATACTAACAATAAGAACTCCTACCCCACCAATGACTAACCAAATGAGACCTAAGTTATGAGTATACATAAGAGCACTACTTGTTAATGCTAAAACACTTATCAACAACGCTGACCTTTTCTTTGTCAGACAGTAAGCTAAGACTGTCCACAGTAAGATTAAAAACATTAACAGTGAATATCCCCGCAGTTCCAGAGAAAAATATACGATTACGCTATTACATGTGACAAGGATGTAGTAGAGACTTTCAAGTAGCGGTATCTTCCTGTCAAACACTAGTATTTTTCTGTTATCACTTAGACTGAGTGATGTAAAAACAAGTGGTCGCACTGAATAGAGTAAGCCAATAGTAGCCAGTGAAAACAGTAAGGGTAAAACCCGTAGCTCAAGAGCTCCTGTACCGACAGTAGTATGCCAAAAATGGAGAATAAGATAGAAAAGTGGTGGACTAAAGTCCTGGGTACTTACTGAGATAATGTCAACGACTGAGAGTTGCGAGAGTAAAACTGAAAAGGCTTCATCTCGCCACACCGCTTTCCCAGCTGAGAGGTGAATTGAGAATAAACTAAAACTAGCAAGTAAAAGGTAATACATTAAAACGCGCGAATATTTCATAGTCTGATACAATTATAAAGTACAAACTAAATATCCAAAACGATTTGTGTAAAGCATTAAATTATTTTTCATATGAGTCAGTTACATTTTTTCGAACACCAATCTTTTTCTAAAACTATTAAACATGAGTTTGACTTGCTGTTTAAAACGGGTGTGGCACTAACATCGTTACGTATCAATCTATTCCTACTCTTTGGGATTTGGATCGTATACGGACTATTTTTCCGCTTTCTTCCACCAGAAGTTCCGCTACTTTTTAGTAAACCCTACGGAGTGGAACAATTAGTAAGTAAACAGTTTTTAGCCATTCTTCCGGGAATAGTTACAGTTCTCTTTATTATTAATACAAGAGTTGCTAGTCTTACTTTAGAAAAAGATAAGCTCCTTGCTTACATTGTACTCTGGTCTCAAACTGTTTTTGGTTTACTTGCCAGTATTACGTTACTTAGAATTATTCTTTTATTGGCATAAAGCCCATGTCTTTAGGTTGCCTACTTCCTCCATTACTCATAACATTTGGACTTAGTACCCTCGTTACGCCATTAACAATCTTTCTTTATCGACGACTACACTGGCTTGATGATCCCCAAAAAAAGCAACATCCTAAGCATATCCACGTCCGACCTCTACCCCGAGGCGGGGGAATTCCAATCTTCTTAAGTATTTTTCTGGCATCTTTTCTGTTTATTCCCATGGACAAACATCTCGTAGGTATTTTTCTTGGAGCTTTCATCCTGACAATAACCGGCGTGCTTGATGACTTGTATGATATTCATCCTCGGATCCGATTAATTATCGGTTTTTTTGCAGCCGGATGCGTTGTGGCAGCTGGAATAGGCATTCCCTATCTCACCAATCCTCTAAACGGCACCCTGATATTTTTAAATGAACCTCAGATCCCCGTTTACTTGTTTGATAAATTACGAACGATTTGGATTGTTGCTGATATCTTTGCGCTGTTTTGGATTGTCGGGATCATGAATTTTGTTAATTGGTCTAAGGGTCTTGATGGACAATTACCGGGAATGGCAGCGATTGCTGCCATAACTATTGCTTTGTTATCACAGCAGTTTTCCGCTGATATTACCCAGTGGGCAACCGGTGTTTTAGCAGTAATGGTTGCCGGTGCTTACCTAGGTTTTTTACCGTGGAACTTTTACCCACAAAAGATTATGCCTGGATACGGAGGAGGAGCATTAGCAGGGTATTTTCTTGCTGTCTTAGCAATTCTATCAACCACGAAAGTTGGAACTTTAATGATAGTGCTCGGAATACCTCTAATTGATGCTGGGTTTGTAATAATCAGACGGATTATGGCTGGGAAAATGCCATATTGGGGAGATACGAGGCACTTACATCACACCTTACTCCGTTTAGGATGGGGTAAGCGTCGGGTAGCATTATTCTACTGGGGAATAACAACTGTCTTAGGAATTATTGCTCTCAATTTGAACAGCCAGCAAAAATTCTATACAATCATTCTGCTAGTCATTACCTTTGGAGGATTTTTGCTATGGATCAAGCAATTCGTGGGATTGTCATCTCAGCCAGACCTCGGCAGTGGCTTAAAAACATAAGCTTGTTTACTGGACTAGTCTTTACGGGATGGCTGTTTATCCCTGAAAAATTCTGGACTGTTGTTTTTGCCACTGGAATTTTTTGTTTAATTACTTCGTCTGTTTATATCTTTAATGATGTTATAGACGCTCCAAAAGATAGGCTGCATCCGTTAAAACGAAACCGGCCAATTGCTGCAGGAACACTGCCAATCCCTGTGGCTTTATTTGCCGCAATTTTATTGGTTACCATAGGACTATGGCTATCTCTAAATATTAACTTTTTCTTCTTTATTTTAAGTCTAGGATATATTGCACTACACTTCACCTACTCGTTAGTCTTAAAACATATCGTCATTTTGGACGTTATGGCTATTGCCAGTGGATTCATCCTTCGGGTCTATGCTGGAGCTGTGGCGATTAATGCTCATATTAATGTCTGGTTACTCCTTTGTGTTATTTCATTTGCTCTCTTTTTAGCTATTGGTAAGCGACGATCAGAACGCACCTTACTTCAAGCTAAAGACAGAGAAAACCATCGTCAGGTGTTATCTCACTACCCAGAAAACTTGTTATCCATTTATACAACCATGTTTGCTCAAGCTACCTGGGTAACCTATGCGCTATTTACCTTTCAGCAACCGACATTTATTACTCAAGGCACCCTCTTAAGTCTTATGTCAGTACTGCCACGGGCTTTTGTTAACCAAAAACTTCTCATGCTGACTGTCCCCATTGTCATTTATGGTGTCATGCGGTATTTGCAACTCATTTATGATCAGGAAAAAGGTGAGTCTCCTGAAGAAGTTATCTTAACTGATACACCGTTACTCGCTGCAGTAATACTCTGGGGGATTTTATTAGTTTTTATTATCTATGGAATTGGTTAGGGTTTCTTATGTAGCTCAACGTATTTTGAAGATACCCACCCCTCTTGGCCATCATCTAACTCGATCCGATGCCATCCAGCTTCATTAGTCTCAAAATAGCTAAAAGAGTCTCCGGGATTGACTTTTTTTAAGATTTCAGCACTTGTGCTTGGCTTTGCTCTGACATTTAACCATCCTGTAGGAGTCTCGATCACTGTGACATATGGCGGTTTTAAGTCAGTCCCCACTGGCGCTACTTTTGCGTTGGATAAGGGGCTTGGTTTAGGACTAGCCTTTGGTGAAGCCGCTGGACTTGATCCTGAATCCTCAATGTCAAGATCAGCATCAAGTGCATCTGTTTTTGGAGTCGTGTCCTGGGTTGGGTTTGTCTCAGTAACTGTTGTTGGCTGGCTACCAGTTAGCGGTGATTTTGCTAACTGGACACTGGCAGTCAGTTTATATCCAGCAACCATGTTAGCTTTTAAACTCTTTTCAATATACCCTGGTGATGTAACTAGGAGCGTATGATCGCCAGCAGCTATAGTGTCTATTGCTTTTGGAGAAAAACCACTTGGCTCACCATCAACAGTAATCACTGCTCCATCGGGCACAGTAACTACTAAGATACTGCTTTGCTCCTTTGAAGCAGCTGGTTCANNATGTATCACTCAACTCTCTTGAAACAGCAGTCCTAATCCCAGCAGTTAACTTAATTCTCGCTTCCCACGGTATTCCAACCCCATTTTCAGGCACCAATTTAATGGTATACTCACCATCTTTTAGGTTTTCGTTGGTATACGGCGTGCTCCCAATCAATTCATTGTCTAAATAAATACTGGCTTTGGGATTTGAAGTCACTGTTAAAGCTGCCATTTTTTTACTTCCTATAAAGGGCAATGAACAGCCTGTTACGGTAAGGGAAATGAAAAGCAGTAAAACACCTCTGATAAGCCAGGTTCTCATAAGCACATACACCATAGCAAATAATGGTCTAAAACTCAAATTGATTCATGGTAAAATAAGGTGTTTNNAGATATCGTTATTCTTTACATCAACCGAAAACTCACGTGGCCTGATGGCGGAGAGGTTACGCAGCGGTCTGCAAAACCGTGTAGTCGGGTTCGATTCCCGATCAGGCCTCAAAAAAAATATTACTATAGTCCACTAGTCTCATTTATTGTAGTCTTCACCCGTTACTATGTGTAATAGGTATATATATAAAACTTGACATTTTCGTTATTATTTCGTATAATGTTACTATACCTTCTGCAAAATTAGAAGGTTTTTTATTCGCACTTTTATGATCCAAGTCGCACAGCGACAGAAGCAGTTGGTAGCCCAAACAGTTACCCCTTGCTTCTCACCAATTGGTGATAGTCATAAAAACGAACCAATCCGCAGTTGAATAAACTGCAGTCATGCAAAGACGCAAAAAACTTCAAAAAAGAGCCGTTTGGGCTGCCCGTGTAGGTTTTATCACAACACTACTCATACAAAACCTAACAGCTGCACTTATCAGCCTACCGTACGTAACCTGGAAACTGCTTGTTTCTAAACGGAGGAAAGGCAACTTTATTTCAAGGATTTTTAGAAAAGTCCTGGAAATGAAGAAAACAAAGCAAGTAGTTGGTGTGAATTTAGCTGGTTTGTTAATGGCATTTACTGTCATACAATTCCCAGCAATTGCTACAGAAGCCCTAGAGGCAGATGTAGAACCAGCACCTATTCAACAGGTAAATCAGGTACTTTTAACTGAATCTACCTTTCGATCTCCAGTACCCGGTTATATATCACAGCACTACAGCTGGTACCATCCCGGCATTGATATTGCCGGTAATGACAACTCAATTGTCTATCCCGTTGCCCCTGGAAAAGTTGTCCAGATTGAGTACGGTCGCTTTGGCTATGGTATTAGTGTTATGGTCGATCATGGGGATAATATGATATCCCGTTATGCACATCTTAAAAAAGTAAGTGTTGAGCTAGATCAGGAAGTCACTAAAGAAACAGCTATAGGGTATGTTGGTTCTACCGGCTGGAGTACCGGCCCGCATCTGCATTTAGAGATCTATCAAAACGGTAGTACGCTCAATCCGACTCAGTTTTTCCCAAGTGAATATTCAACTACCTATGTTGAGATTCCGGCTCCTGCAGTTAACACTACGATTGCATCAGCTCCTACTGGTGGTTCTAATTCAGTACTGGGAGCAACAACAGCTACTATCTCAGCTGAAATTACCTACAAACAGGTTTCTGAAGGGTTTGAAGAACCATTCCCTTACCAATATACTGCAACAGCCTCAGCAGAAGCTAAATAATATTAATATGAAAAGCCTCAAAGAAATTTATTTTAGATTAACTTCTAGTATCGGTGGCAGTCGGCCTCATGAAGGCATGATGTGGTATTCAGTGAGTCCACTACCTTTACATGAACCTGGTGTTGTTAAAGATAGAGATGCTTGGATAGAGGTATTAGAAACAGGGAAATCCTACACTATGGGACCAATAGAAGAAGTATTAGAAATGATCAAAAGATTAAACATGGTTACTGAAAGAACTGGTTATAAGTTTCACCTCTTTCCCTTAATTGACTTAAATGCAGATTCTTTACCTAACCTATTTTCCTACCTTGGCAATACGAATCCCGATGATGTTATGCTTGCAACGTCACATGAAGAAACACGTAGGTTACTTGCCACAATGCCAGAAGATATTAGATTAGGAAATAATCCTCATTGTAAAGGATATCAAATACGTGTTGATGATTTAGCATCTTGGGATTATCAAATGAATAATACAACATTATTAGTAAACTTTTTAAGCGATCAAGGTGCTTGCCATATGTGGGCAGATGATACACTATCGCACGGTAATTGGAAAATATTACAAAATATGTTTACCAAAGAGTTTGGCAATAAATAATACTTAAACTACTAAAAGCCCCTCAAACGAGGGGCTTTTATATCCTAATTCTACTTTCTCTTGTCTAATACCTAACTTACATTCCCATATCCATGCCGCCCATACCGCCTGGCATAGCCGGAGCTTTCTTTTCTTCAGGCTCTTCAGCAACCAGTGATTCGGTTGTCAGTACAATCCCGGCAACAGAGGCAGCATTCTGCAAAGCGGTTCTAACCACTTTGGCTGGGTCGAGAACTCCCATCTTAACCAGGTCACCGAATTCCATCATCCGGACGTTATAGCCATAGTTCGGATTTTCACTCTTCTCAACCTCACCTAGGACCCATTCAGCGTTAGCTTTAGCGTTAGAAACAATCTTCATAACCGGCCGAGCTAAGGCGTTATAAACCACCCCAGCACCAGCTGATTCAAAGTCTCTCCAGGTTACAGATTCCTGGGCTTTCACATTGGCTGATTGAGCTTTGGTCACTAAGGCTTTCCGAGCTCGCAGTAACGCCACACCACCACCGACAACCACACCCTCTTCAACAGCCGCTTTGGTAGCTTCGACAGCATCTTTCACCCGTTCCTTGCGTTCATTAAGCTCAATCTCGGTAGCAGCCCCAACTGAGATAACAGCCACTCCACGNNTCACCTTTACCACCGATAATTCGGGTATTGTCTTTATCAGACCAGACTTTATCAGCCCGACCTAGATCTTCAACAGTAGTTGAGTCTAGTTTCCGACCTGTGTCTTGGGAGATAACGGAGCCACCAGTTAAGATAGCAATATCTTCCAGCATAGCTTTTCGGCGATCACCAAAACCAGGGGCTTTTACTGCTAAAACATTTAAACCACCCCTCAGTTTGTTAACTACTAGAGTAGCGAGTGCTTCTCCCTCAATATCATCGGCAATTAGAACCAAACTCTTACTGATTTTGACCAGGTTCTCAAGTAGAGGTAACAGGTCACTAATCGCTGAGATCTTTTGGTCAGTAATCAGTATATAGGGATTTTCAATCTCAGCTTCCATCTTGTCAGGATTGGTCACAAAGTAAGCTGAAGCATACCCTTTGTCAAACTCCATACCCTCTGTGTAGGTCACTTCCATATCCAAGCCTCGACCCTCTTCAACCGTAATGACCCCATCGTGGCCAACCTTATCCATAGCCTCAGCAATCAGTTTACCAATAGTTTCATCAGCAGCTGAGATGGTGGCCACCTGGGCAATTTCTTCCGAAGTCTTGATCGGTTTAGCCATTTTTTTAATATCAGCAACGACTTTTTCAACCGCTTCAGCAATCTCTTTCTGCATGGACATAGGATCAACTCCAGCAGCAACTGCTTTCAAACCCTCAGCAATCATTGAAGAAGACAGCAAAGTAGCAGTAGTCGTTCCATCTCCAGACACATCGTTTGTTTTCGAAGCAGCTTCCTTAATCATCTGAGCACCCATGTTTTCAAACGGATCTNNACATCGTTGGTCTTGGTCGCAACTTCTTTTACAAGCTGGGCACCCATGTTTTCAAACGGATCTTTGAGTTCAATTTCCTTGGCAACACTGACACCATCATGTAAAACACTCGGTCCACCCCATTTCTTTTCGATAGCCACATTCCGGCCCTTAGGTCCCATGGTGGTTGTTACCGCATCAGCCATCTGTTGCACACCTTTTGCCAGTTTTTGTCTTGCTTCAGCTCCATAAAGTATTTGTTTTGTAGCCATTATTTTTTTAAAGTTAAAAGTGCAAAGTGTAAAGTTAAAAATTTTCTCTAACTTTTCACTCTTAACTCATAACTTTTTAACTATTTAACAATTGCCAGCACATCCTCAAATTTTACAAAAATGAGCTCTTTATCAGTCATATTAAGCTTTACCTCATCTCCACCCCATTTGCGATAAATGACTGTATCACCTACCCTTGCAGGTGCTTTAGTCTTTTTCGTATCTGGTCCAACCGCTAAAACGGTTGCTTGTTGAGATTTTTCGTCATGGGTATCGGGTAGATAAATACCTGAAGAAGTTTTTTTTGTAACTTCCAGGGGTTCCAGAAGCATATATCCCTGGGTTGGTTGCAGTTTCGGTGCTGCCATAGTCATTCCTCCTTTAAAAATTATGTTAATAATAATAAGTACAAACTATCAGATAATACGCGAACACATCTGTTCTGTAAACGAGTGAATTAAAGAAATACTTATCACTCTCTATATATGAGTGCTATTTTTACAAAGACAATTTATTTTGTCAAGAGGTTTTGTTTAAAATACTAAATGGATTACCAACTAAAAAACAGAAGCTATTTTTCTTGCTTAAGCAATTGGGTAGTAGAAATCTGTTTATCATGTTGCTTAACTATTTGAAGTCTTCCTCCATATCTTTGAGTAATTTGCAGTTTTTTGTCTAAGTGAGGAGAGTGAGAAGAAACTGCATAGACTGCCGGTAAGATGAGGGCTATAAGGTTTTCGTAATCAGTGGACGTGTGGAACGCTTGAGGTAAAGCAAAGACATAATCAACCGCTTGGTGTGTGGCTACTTTTTGGAGTCGGACATCCAAAGGGTCATGAGGCCGGTTTGGTCCTTTAAGTATCCTCACCCGTTCATCACGCTCAAGACCAACCATGAGAACATCACCAGTCTTTTTTGCACGAAAAAGGAAATCTCTATGGGCTTGGTGGAGTAAATCAAAAACACCGGTTACTAAGACAATAGATTTGTTTTGGTTATGTAACTGGTTTGAAAGTGAATGTAACTTAGAAAATGTAAGAATGATTGCCATGTTTTAGAAATACAAATGAAGTTACTGGTGGTCTGTTGCTAAGACGTGAGCAATTTTTTCGCCAAACTCTATTGCAGCTTCAGGACCACTAGCTGTCACAATGTGTCCATCAACAACCACTGGCTCATCGAGCCAATAAGCTCCTTTGGTTACCAGGTTTTCTTTCTGGTCAGGATAAGCTGTAGCTTTTTTACCGGTTAAAATTCCAGCATTTGCCAGAATGGACGGGGCAATACAGATAGCTGCCACGACCTTACTTTGGGAGTAAAAAGACCATACTAGATCATGAACTTCTGTGTCTTGAAGATAGACCTTGGCTCCTGGTCCACCGGCAAAAATGAGAATGTCGTAGTTTTCAGGAGTAACAGTGTCAAAATGAGCATCAGTCCGTGCCTTACCTCCCTTACTGCCAGTTACTTCTTCAGGATCACCTTTAACAATAGTGTCCACAGAAAACCCATGTGATTGCAGAATAACTTTAGGCTGAAAATATTCCTCATCTCTGAAGTTTTCAGGCGCAATAACAAAGGCTACTCTTTTTCCGGCAATTCGGTCTGCCATACTTGGTGTCCCAAAATAAGCAGGTTTCGGGAGAATTTGTAATTATTTTATTTATTGTATCAATCCAATCTCTTTTATTCTAGATTCAAATACAGGATAAATGCGCTCCTTAAGAGATATGGGATGAAAAAAGGCATAGTTCCGTGAGATTTTCTCTCTAGTTATCTTTGGTTTCATATAGATTTTTTGGAGACGATAACAGACCATGTTTAACCCTTGAAGCAGTATGTCAATACTTAAGTAACGCTTTGTCTTAGGCTCTTTCTTTGGTCTACTATCAAAAACAGAGAATGCGTGCGGAAGATACTGGAGTACCCATCTATTAGTATATAAAAACTGTTGGTCACATCCATTTCTACTATATAAAGGCACAACATGAACAATTTCATGAGCCGTACATAAATTCTGTTGAGATTTATCTAACCTCATATAATGACGTTCCATAATCATATTTAAACAGATCTTTAACGCCACGTTCCTATCACCTGGCCGGCGTCGTACTTTTAAGACCTCCATTGCAAAAACTGCCCACAAACGTGCTAACCATAACCGGTTGCTCCCAGTTATAAGTAAAAGGTCAATATNNCAGTAACATCACTATTGCGAGCACTCAAAGACCCGGTTAAAAAGATCCCCTCAATCCAGGGACATGCTTGTAATGGTTTTATAATTCGGGGTAACAGGTCAAGTGTTTGAGTAAACCAATTGATATTCTTTTGCCGACGGACAAACAATGTCTGACGTTTTGGTAATACTATTATCTCTTTCCTTGAAACAAGTTTACCAGTGTCTAATAAATATTTTAGGTGATGTTGAAATTGAGCTTTAGGAACTGATTTATTGCTTTGCAGTTTATGGTAGAGTTCTTCAGTTGTTAACGCCCAATCAAACAAATCTGCATAAACAACCGTTTTAAGAATTGCAGTTTCAACAGGATGCATACTTTGATTGTATTCAGAAATTAACCATGTACAAGCAGAAGCTTTAAGGTTAGCTACCGTGTCCCTGTTGTAGGTACAGAAGTTTTAATAGCCACATTGTACTGGGTTAACACTTGGGTAACACCTTGACTTAACGTGGGCTGAACCTGTTCAGCTGTCGAACCCCGGAGAATTGCATTAAGAGCATCTTCATAATACTTGATAATTCTGTCATTAATACCATTATCAAATGTCCGTGAAGCCAAAAACCAACTCTTAGCGTAGTCACCCTGACTCACCACTGAACCAACCACCGATTGTTGAGAGAGTTGAGAAGCTAGTGTTTTCTTTGGATAAGGCTCTCCAAACATCCGCATACTTCCCTGAGAGGTGTAGAGAGCAGTCAAGTTTTGATCTTGAGAAAGAAACTGGAGTAGTTTCCAGGCTTCATCAGCGTTTTTAGAACGTTTTGAAACCCCTTCAACCCAGTATGTAGCCCAAGCTATTCTTTCTCCTGGTAGTTGCGGTACTGGCGCTGTAGCAAATGAAAGGTTTGGGTTGATTTGGTTAATTTCAAAAGCACGCCAGGATGGGGCAAAAATCATGGCAACTTTTTCTGTGGCAAAGGCGTAGGTTGAGTTTGGCAACGTTTCATCCCAAGTTCGTTCAGCTTCCCGGGCATAAAAATTGGTGTAAAAAGATAATACCGTTGCAATCTGACTGTCAGTAGGATTAGCTGGATCACCACCGCTTTGCAACAGCATCAAACCCAAAATATCAGAGAAGTGATCAACGTTACTGGTTGTTCCCATAGNNGTCATCCCACGTTAACGGTACAGTAAAGCCCTCTTGTTGCAGTAAGGCTGGATTGTAATACAGGAGCAAGGTATCAAAGCCAAGAGGAACACCATACACTTGGCCCTCAAGGTTCACGTTGTTACCTACAACTGGGAAATACTGAGATAAATCCACTGAACGTGAAGTATCAGGTTGTAAATCATTTTTTAGCATTGGTAACCAGGTATTGTGAAAACGGAAGATATCCGGTCCCTGGCCTTGAGCTAAGGCGTTTTGGAGCCGTTCTCGGTAATCTTTGTTTGATTGTTGAATATAGTTAATGGTAACGTTGGGATGCTCCTGTTTATACTTGGCAAATACACTTTCTATTACTTGGTTTGGCTCCCATAGTCCCCAGTAGGTTAAGGTAACTGGTGGACCACCTCCCTTTGCAGACTTACTCCCGGATTTTCCATCAGAACTATCCCCTGAAAAAAGCGGTAAAATCAGACGAAACGCAATAACTCCTAAACTAACTACCAGGACAATTCCTAAAACAATAAGAAGAACTTTTTTAAGCGGGCTTTCTTTGGGATGTAAGTCAGCAGCAACAAATCCGCTT
>DCTD01000019.1 GCA_002335355.1 Patescibacteria group bacterium UBA1449 | reverse complement strand
AGTTTCACCAAGAGCATTAGTGTTTAACTCATCAACGGCAACTACTGTTTCTTCAGGAGAAAAATTGAGTTTTGTTGGTGGACTACTAATTCGTTTAAACGTTAACTGAAGTACTGTTCCCTGCTGAGCAAGTCCATCTAGATAGGGATTTCGAAATAGAGTAAAAGATAACTGGTTTATTTGTTCAGTTACCGGTCTAATAACTAGACTCTCTCCTAATGACACTGTTAATTCCAATTCAAGGGGTTCAACTAGAGCAGCACTAACAAACTCAAGATCTCCAGGTTTATAGTGTACGGTAGCATCAATCCCGTTTATATGGTAGCCATTGGGGTCAGCTACAACATAATACGTAAGTGTCTCCCCTACTTTGGGTACATGTTTTTGATCCTCGCTTCCAGGTATAATTGATAAGTCCACTCCAGTTGTCCCTGCATAAAATTGTTCAGGTTGTTGCTGACTTGGTTGAATTGTCAGCCAGGTCATACCTATCCCTGCAAAGAGAGAAAATGCAGCAATGAGTGAACCTGAATGAAGAAGTTGATTAACAGATGGAGGGTGATGAGCTAAGTGATGCATGTGTTTTTTAATGAGAAGAAAACGCTTTTTTAAACTGGTTAAAATCCAGTATGGTCACCTGACCGTCTTCGTTAAAATCTAACCTGATATCTTTTTTAGCAAACCATTCTTCGAACAATTTATAATCAAGCGTATCAACAACTCCATCACTATTAAGATCATAAGGAGACTGTTTAGATATGTGAAGTACAGGCTGTTCTTGAACAGTAAGCATCTCTTTATCGTTAGAATCTAAAGAGGTCCCACCAATAGCTTGTTGAGATAGTGGAACTTCTTCAATGATAGTGGGTTCATAAGACTCTGATAGTGTTGCTTGAGACTTATCCACAGTTTCCATTTCTTGCCCCTCGATAGGGAACTGTTCAAGCTCATGATTAGATAATGATGAATTTATAAAAGGAGCAATCGCAATCTGAAGTGATAGGAGAGAGAAAGCGACAATAGCACCAAACATCCCGATAGTGGCCGGAACATGATCAGGATGGAATATCCCTTTATATTCACCCGTAACTACTTTTTTCCGAAGGGTTTTTTTACTCTGACGAATCAGGTGGGCAGTATGGACAGAAACCATAATATCANNGTCAATAAGCATTTATGTATTTTGGACACTTACTGTATTCACTTATTTATTTTTGCACGTAGTCTTTAGATATTGATGAGGTCTTTATGAAGATGTTCTAGGACGAATACGTAGTACCAAAATAACTAATCCAGCCAATAAAGCAAAATAGATAAGAATAAATGGCAGACTGACAAATTTTTCAAGAAGTGTTTGACTTTGTACCTGAGACATCACTATCTGTTGTTCAGCCATTTTAATCTCATTAGTTTGAGGAGTTCGTTTAGTAGTTTGGAGAATTGCTGAGAGTGTTGCCGAACTGCTCGCTTCGTGAGGAATAAATGCCAACGGGATTGGTGGCAGAATACCGATACTTGACATGCTTTCTTGAGTAAGAGTGCCAAAGCCAGCCTTTGCAGTGACTTCCTGACTGTACTGCGAGGTAGCACAGGTATTGGTAGCAGTAATGGTGAAGAAGTACTCCTGCCCTGGTACAAGATGACGAACAACAAAGTAATCATCGTTCCCGGCATTGGGAACTCCGTACTGGTAGTATCCATGGGTTGTCCCATACCACACCGTAATTCGAGTGCTCTCACTTGGTTTTTGCCATTTAAGCGTCACTTCTCCAGCACCTGGTCCCGACTGGGCTGTGAGTTGTTGTGGGGGTGGAGGTGAAGTTTGAGTACAAATAATGGTTGGTTCATGAGCATGAGCTTGAACAATGGTAGCTGTAAAAAGTACTGCTGAACATACTAACTGCGATTCACATTCCAAAGACACCCTTGCCATACCAGCATTTACAGCCTTAAACACCACTGTTGCCCACTCTCCATTACCAGCAAATACTGGTGAAAACTGACTTGTTAGTCTAATCTTACCTATTGTGTTATCAATCTCACTTTGACCATTTACAACAGCAGTGCTAAAAGTAATTGAATCAACGACAACTTCAGTTGGCCGGTATCGTACCACGGCTGCACTTGTTGCTAACGGTTCACCAGTGTTATCTATTCGGATACTCACTGAAAAGAGTTCGCCTTGTATCACTGCTGCTTGAGTAGGAGCAAAGATTACTTGAGCTGACGGAGTTGACTGAGATAGCTCATTTATCATAACTTCAGGAATAGCGGTAGGACTGGGAACTGCTTTCACTGGTTTTTCCTGCTGCGTAAAAAACAAGAGGACAACAACAGGTACTGTAAATAAGAACACAGCGAAAAGCCATTGCTTAACCAGTGTCAAAACATTTTGAGCATATGGGGTCAGTACCGGCTGATTTGCAGACTTTTTGAGCAGTCTGTCTTGAGTTGTTGCCAATCCATTGTCTGAAGTATTAGTTTTTAAAGGGGTTTTGCGTAACTGGGATTTGTAGGATGATCTGTACATGATAGTTTGGGATGTTTATGCCCTACTTTACTCAAGGATACATCAGGTGTCAATAAAGCAATTTTAAAACCTACGCTTACATTCTTTCAGGAGAAGCAATACCCAGTAGTCCCAAAGCATTTTTTAACACCTGAGACACTGAAGCAGTAATAAGTAAACGTATTTGGACTTCTTGATCATCGGCAGTTGAATGAGCATCTTTTAGATTTAAGATCGTATGTTTGTTGTAAAACGCGTTAAACCGTTGACAGAGTTCATAGCTGTAGTTACAAATATGACTTGGAGCAGCTTCCAAAGCTGCCTCAGCTACAACTTCAGGAAAACGGTAGAGCCATCGGACAATAGCCAACTCTTCGGAGTTAAACTGCCAATCTTCTATTGCCGCCGACAAATCAGGGTTGTTTGCTTTTGCTAACACAGAGCAACACCGTGCATAGGTGTATTGAATATATGGCCCGGAGTTACCATCAAAGGAAACCGATGACTCGATATCAAAGGCCATATCTGTCTGACGGCCAACTTTCAGGATGCTGTATTTAACTGCACCCACTCCAACCTGCTCACTGATCACCTCCACCTCATCTGTACTAAACCTTGAAATATCTATCTTCGTTTTAATGGCTGCCTTTGCCATGTCTAAAAGTTCATCAATATAAATAACATTACCTGCTCGGGAACTCATTTTTCCCTGGCCTTTAATACTCATGTACCCGTAGGCTAAATGCGTAAACTCATCCAACCGCCCAATCCCTAACTGCTCACACACAGCAAACAATTGTTTTAGAGCTAAACTTTGTTCCGGTCCAATCACCCAGAACAAATGATCAGGATGGAATTTTTCTTTTTTGAGCTTGGTTAAGGCTAAATCTTGAGTAATATACAGAGATGTTCCATCTGACTTCATAACTACAGTATCCGGTAAGTTGTAGTCGCCAAGTTGAGTAATTACAGTTCCCTCAGAGGTTTTACAAAAGACGCCTTGCTTAAGTCCTTGTTCAACGAGGTCTTTACCCTCTTGATAATGTTCGTGTTCGTGCCAAACATAGTCCCACAGATTACCTAAACGCTCCAGCGTTAACTGCTGCCCCTGATGAGAGTAATCAAGAACCCGTTCCCAAAGTGCCCAAGTTTTGGGTTCACGCTTTTCCCAGTCAACCACCATTTGTCGAACTTTGGTTTCGTGTTCTGGGTTTTTTACATCTTCGGCTGCTTTAACATACAACTCGTCGACAAACCGATCTGGCCTTTGGTTACTTTCTGCAGGAGTCAGCCACTCACCTTGATGTTCATACCAATAATCAAGGCTGGCAGGAGTTACCGGATCTTTTCGGGCAAACTGGAGATACCCCCACATCAGTTTGGCAATGGCAATACCTCTATTGTTGTCAACCGCGTCACGGATAACATCAATACCAGAATACGCCCACAGGTTGGCAATAGCCATACCACTAACATTGTTTCGTAAATGTCCTAAGTGCATGGCTTTGTTTGGATTCGGTGAAGTATGTTCGATTAACCAGCGTTTCCCTTTTCCCCAAACTCCCTGACCATAAACAGCATTCTCACTAATAACTCGATATGTTTCTCCTAACAACACACTAGTTTTTAAGTAGAAATTAATAAATCCAGGTCCTGCCACTTCAATTCGATCGACAAGGGAACCTATGCCAGGATCATTAAGGAGTACATTCTTAAGCTCGGCTGCAGCTACACGGGGGTTAGGAAAACGCTGTGCCATTTCAGGTAACTTATACAAACTTAAGGCAACAGGAGTTGAGTAGTCACCATGCGCTTCCTCTTTAGGATGCTCAATTAAAACCGGCACATTCACACCAAAGTCCTGTAAAACTCGTGTCACTGACTGGCTTATTGTTTGAGCAATAAATGAAACTGGTTGGGGTAAAGAAATTACTTCACTAACTACCATAGTCATATTGTAGCAACAAAGTTTCCCATAAGAAAACAGCTGTTAGTTTGAGTTATGAGAGTTTTTTATCTATCCATTTTTTCCTCAAACGTAATT
>DCTD01000028.1 GCA_002335355.1 Patescibacteria group bacterium UBA1449 | reverse complement strand
TTAATAGTTTTGTAGATCGGGCTACCTCTTCTATCGTATGTCCCCGTTTTATGTTTTTATAGATATCGTTATCCAAGGCTTGAACTCCTAACTGGACTTTTGTTACTCCATACAATCGAAAGAGTTTGACTTCATCTTCAGTTATCCAATCCGGACGGGTTTCAATGCTTAGACCTATAATTTTGTATTTAGCTGTTTCATTGGCCAATTGGGCTGCTTCAATCGTTTTGGACTCAAAGCCGTTGCAGGTATCAAAGATAGCTTTCAAAAAACTTTTCTTATACTCATCAGGGTACGCAGAGAAAGTACCACCGATAACGATAAGCTGAAGTTTTTGCGGGTTATGACCAGTTGCTTCCAGTTGTTCGATCCGTTGTCTCACTTGCAGTTTGGGATCAAACAAGAGCTGCTTTGCCCGGGATGCAGCCGGTTCATCAGACATATAGCTTTTTGGCATGCCTGGTTCCAAGACACAATAGGTACATCTGCCTGGGCACGCAAAGGGTTTCATCATGACAGCAAACGGAGCAACACCAGATAGAGTTCTCACTTTCCGTACTTTCAGAGATTTTTCAATGACCGGTTTAGGTTTAATGCGTTCATTTTCAATAAAATCGTTATATGCCTGTATAATCTCAGAATTACGGGGAATCCTTTTTAAGGTCCGGCCCCATCGGCGTTTGGTTTTATCCCAATCGCAAAGATCATGCCTTGCCAAATCTTGGTATAATAAGTCTTTTAGTGATTGCATAAAATTCGTTAGTAATACTATTGTAAAAGTTATTTTGATAAAAAACATCGCCAGGACAGTTTTGTCGCTATTTTATGCCGTTATCAGCGTATCAACAAATCCAGCAAGTAAAGGACCACTATAATACCATTGGTGACCATTTTTCCCAAACGCGAAAAAAGCCGATGTGGGCGGAAATATTGCCATTTATAAAACTGGTTAAGTCAGGAATGCGGATATTGGATGTTGGCTGTGGCAATGGTCGGTTAATCCCGGAGCTTAAAGGTAAAAAGATAAAGTATGTTGGCATTGATTTTTCCCAGACGTTAATTGATCAAGCTAAAAAGCGTTTTCCAAAAAGAAGGTTTCTACTTCGTGATATTACCAATGAAGAAGATTGGGAAAAACTTGGAATGTTTGATNNGCAATCTTTTGTTTAGGTGTCTTGCACCACATACCTGATCGGAAACGCCAGCACGACGTTATCCAACAGATATATCTTCATACAAAACCTGGAGGGTTTGCAGTCTTTTCTGTTTGGAATCTTTGGCAGTTACGTTTTTGGAAATATCACTTATTGCAGATAAAAAGAAAGTTTCAGTATGGAAACTTGAGTTTTGTCTGGATTCCTTATTCTGCCTCTAACGGCAAAAAGGCAGTTAAAAAAGTATGGCGATTCTGTAAAGCATATTTTGCTGGTGAACTGCTTGGCTTAGTCAAACAAGTTGGGTTTAGGGTGAAAACGTATTATTATGCAGCCAAAGGCAGGACCCATTTATCCGTTTTGGACGGTCAAAACTTTTGTCTTATGGTCAGAAAAAAGGTATAATATGCCCTTGTTGCGTGATGAAACTTGCCTATTATCACTAATGCGTTTTGCTGGAGATCTTCAATTATGGTGGGTGTAGCTCAGTTGGTNNAGCGCCGCTCTGTGGAAGCGGAGGCAGCGGGATCGTAACCCGTCACCCACCCCAAATCAGCACTAACTTTTCATAAGAGCCATTACTCTATCTATCGATCCATCGGTCAGTTCAGCTTTTAAAAGTTCTGTTCCAAACGCAGAAATCATATCTTCTTTACTGTCAAACATGAATGGTGTAAGTCTAAGAAAAGATAATCTCCCATTGCTGTCCTGAACAAACAAACTACCTTTTGGCAGTCTTATTCCTTTAAAATTTACTTCTTCTGAGTTTATTAGAGTATGAATTCCATGTGTTTTATAAAGAAATTTATGATTACCGATCATAATCGTTTTCAATTTTCCATTTGCTTCTGATTGTAAGTAATATCCAGTTACATCAAAACAAGCACCTTCTCGTATGTGAATGTCTTTGTCTGATGCAGGCAAACCCTTAGTCAAGTCTTCTGGTTTTCTTGCTAGTAATTGTTTTAATATTTTTTGTAAAGCTTTAAAACCATTATCGTCTGATTCTAATGTAGATAGTTTCACTATCTGATCTTTAGAAACTGTGTCGCCGTTATTAGTAGTAAAAATCTCATTTATTCTGGCAATATCTCCGTTTTGAATTATTTTTGCTAACACTCTGCTAATCTCGGTAAATGAACCACCGTATCTGTCTTCAGAACTACCATTATCTCTGAGAATAAACCGTTCAAAGTTATGACTAAATTTTAGACCACACGTATCTAATGAATCTACCAAAGCTTTTCCGGTAGGTCGAAATATAAAGTGATCTGTAGTTACACTGCTTTGGTTTCCCGATTCAAGAAGATATTCACTAGGATTAGCATCGATTTTAAATGCCCATTGAGCAGTGATGATACTATCTTTATCAGGTCTATCGATTACTGGTTCAAGTTGGATGAAGACACTATCGGTTACTCTGAACGATACATTCTTTATTCGATTATTTTCATCATAATTTGCTTTATGCAATAACGTTTCAGTCAATACTTTTTCAGCAAGCTCATCTAAGTCATGAGTTTCATTTTCGTAAACAGGTTCACCAAACATTCTAATACCAATAAGAGATAAAAAGGCAGCACTCTTCAAAGGATCATCTTTAATACAAAAATTGTTGTTTAAAGTAGATGTTAGCTGCTTATTTTCAAATATTTTAGCAGCGTTTATAAAAGATCGGGCGATAGAAGAATGTTGTAATGAACTAATAGTTGCTTGTCGAGTAGTGCTAAAATCTAGCCCTTTCGGAAATTCTAAACCGTAGGAAGATTGCCCATAATGATCGACCTTTATATCAACTCCGTTCCATTTTATTAATTCCTTTTCACCCTTTCTTACTGTATTAATAACACTTAGTAGTTCCGATGCTTGTAGTTCAAATAGTGTTCTTAAGGTCAAAACACTGTCTCTCATCCAACCATCGGTTTCCTTGGGAGGAATGTCAGGAGAATATTCAGACACTTTTCTGACAATACTGCTAATCTCACGGCTTGTTCTTTCTTCAGCTTTTATTTGTAATTTTTCTTTTAAAACATGTCCATAGCTAGATTGATGCGTTTCATTCCACTCGTCATCACTGTACTGTCCAAAGTCTATTCCAAACTCATTCATAGGAAAAATAAATAGTAATAGTTTAATAATAACATGTCACTGAAAAAGCCTATGTTAGAAAGGCGAAAACAAACTATAATTAGTATATGGCTAAGCACATCGCTGGGGGTAAGATAACTGATACCCATTCTTCAATTATTGATGCTGCAATCCCTTTAGTTAAACTTATCCAAAAACAGCCTGAAGTTTCTAAAATTGTCTTAGGTCCAATTACCCAAGGGTTAAGGCCTGCACCTCACCGGATAAAAGTTAAACCTATCACCGGTGGAATAAACATTACCGTTAGAGGTTCGGCTACCAAGCAGGAACTCTATGTTTACACATCAAACCCACCGGTAACAGAAGAAACTGCAAAAACACTGTTTTAACCTCTAAAGCAATTTAACCAATTTCTTACACGCCTTTAATTTACTTCTCACGTTTCTATTTTATATACAGATATACATATTAGACCTTAATGAGTCTAGATAGTTACTAAACAACTTCTATTAAATCAAGCCTATGGATACTATAGTCAAAAAAATAATTGCCTCAAATAAGTCCTGTTACTTCATTTCTCCTCATTTTGATGACGCAGCTATGTCGGTGGGCTTGCTTATGTCACAACTAGCAAAGTATACCCAAGTCACTGTGATAAACATTTTTACAAAAGCAGGAGAACCACCTTTTACCCAAGCAGCCCGATCATATATGCGCCAGTGTGGGTATGATAATGCTAACACTCTTTATTTAGATAGAATGCTTGAGGATATTGCAGTACTAAAAAGAATTGCTCACCGGGTTATTAACTTTGACTACCCCGATGCGCTCTGGCGAAAAAGAAAGTCCCTCACATATCTGGAAAAAAAGTTTCAGTACTTAATTCCGGAAATGGTTCATCTCTATCCTACCTACTGGCTTCATATGATCAAAGGTAGTATTGCCCTAGAGGACCGGGCACTAATGGCTGAGATAAAAACCAAGCTATTTAAAATCGTTAATAACGGTATTATCTTCTGTCCTATCTGTGTTGGAAAGCACGTCGATCATGTTATTACGAGAACTTTGTGTGAAGAACTTTTTGACTGCCTAATTTACTGGTCTGACTACCCATACAATATCCGCCCTGAAATTTGGGGAAAACAGTGCATTAACACATTTCATCAACACAAAATTTTTGGAAGTGAATCATTTAAACTAGACTTACTGAGAGGTTATAAGACTCAATACAGACCTATGTTTGGGCAGAGAGGTCCAACTATTAAAGATGAAGTCATCTACTTTACTGATGCGCTAGAAACGGCTCTCAAACCTGATACTACAAAATCATAACCCATAAACAAGTCAGTAATCTTGACGTTTTTAATCAGTAATTCTTACATGATTCTCACAAATAAACGATATAGTCATCCCTAAAGATAGTATGGCTAATCAAAATAATACCAATCAAAACCTGAAAACGGCAACCTTTGCTGGAGGTTGTTTTTGGTGTACTGAAGCCATTTTTAAACGGGTAAAGGGTGTCAAATCAGTCATTTCTGGTTATACAGGAGGGAGTATACCTAACCCAACCTATGAACAGGTTACAACCGGCACAACGGGACATGCTGAGGCTGTGAATATTACCTATGATCCTGAAGTTATATCATATAAGCAGTTGCTTGATATCTTTTGGGCGACTCATGATCCAACATCATTAAACCGGCAAGGAGCTGACATTGGTTCACAATACCGTTCAGCAATTTTTTATCACGACCAAGAACAAAAAAATCAAGCCAAAGAATCAAAAGAGTATCTAGAATCAATTGGAAAATATACTGATCCAATCGTAACCACACTTGAGCCCTTTACCTCCTTTTACCCGGCAGAAGACTATCATCAGAACTATTATGATGCCCAGGGGGCTGTTAACTCATACTGTGCCATCGTTATTGACCCAAAAGTAAAAAAACTTCTAACTACGCATAAAGACCGGGTTAAGGAGGAATATAAATGAATCGTGATATTAAAAAAGCTCCAAAAAATGCAAGACCAAAAAAGGTTCTAAGCCCAGAACAATATAACGTTTGTTTTTTAAAAGGTACTGAACCTCCATTTTCAGGTAAGTATGCTGATCACAAGGAACCAGGAACATACGTTTGCGCAGTTTGTGGACAGCCTTTGTTTACTTCTGATGCCAAGTTTGACTCCAAAACCGGGTGGCCATCATTTACCCAACCAGTAGTAAACGAGAATATGGCCTATGAAGATGATTACTCTTTAGGGATGCACCGGATTGAAGTGATGTGTGGCAATTGTGGTTCTCATTTAGGTCATGTATTTGAAGATGGTCCCCCGCCAACTGGTAAGCGGTATTGCATTAACTCCTTAGCTCTCGACTTTATTCCCAAGCAAACGTAAAGTGGTAATCAGTAATCTAAAAAGACTTTAGCTTGTATGCTGAGTGTTTCTTTGCTAGCATAAGTACATATATACCCTGCCCATTGTGACTAACGATCTTACTTCAAACCAGTTCCATCTTGAAATTGACTCCTTAGAAACAAAGTCTGTGTCATCTCCGGCTCTCTTAGATGCCTTTTCCCATAAACTCCATGATGCTGTCTCCTTTATAAACATTCTACTTCTAGAGTCTGAAAAGCTTGGCGCTTCTGATCTACTGTTTGAACCGGATGAAAAAACCGTTAAGGTGCGGTGCCGCATCGATGGAGTGCTCTATCAACTGGGAGAGTTTGCCCCAAACGTGTACGAACCTTTGGCTGCAAGAGTAAAGGTCATTAGCGATTTAGATACGGCTGAAAAACGGAAAGGTCAAGAGGGTCAGTTTAGTCTTGACCTTAATGGAACTGAAACAAACTTCCGCGTTGAGATTGTCAGTACCATTCATGGTGAAATGATTGTTCTACGTATCCTTAAAAGTAACACGATTATTATGAAAATGGACTCATTAGGGTTTAACCAGCAACAGTTTAATACTTTAATGAGTATTATTAACTCTAAAAGCGGACTAGTACTCGTTTGCGGTCCGACTGGCTCCGGTAAAACAACAACACTCTATTCAGCATTAGCCACCATCAACAAAAATAAAGAATATAATGTCATGACAATAGAGGATCCTGTCGAATACCAACTAGAGGGTATTAATCAAATGCAGGTACGGGAGGATTTAGGATTTACCTTTAAAGATGGGCTACGGGTAATATTACGGCTCTCGCCTGATGTTATTTTAGTTGGAGAAATCCGTGATAGAGAAACTGCGCTTATAGCCGTTGAGTCTGGTCTGACTGGANNCATGCACCCGACTCAGTTGGAGTTATTTACCGTTTACTCGAACTAGGAGTAGAACCCTATCTGTTTAATACCGCACTGCGGGGAGTAGTTGCCCAACGGTTGGTTAGAAAAATATGTCCTCACTGTAAGGAGGCCTATCAGCCAACGGATGAGGAGACAAATTTGTTTAAACAAAACTTGCTTGGAGTACCTGATCAACTATATAGAGGAAAAGGTTGCCAGGAATGCCAAAACCTTGGGTATAAAGGGCGGATTGGCATTTACGAAGTCTTAACAATTGATGCCAAGATTCGCAGTGTTATCAGACAAAAAGTAAATGAAGANNGAATGCTATTCCAGGCAGGGTTTGTCACCTTGTTACGGGATGGATTGACGAAATGCATTCAAGGAATTACGAGTACTGATGAGGTCTTTAAAAATAGTTTGCGGATTATGTAACCGTTTATACTAACGTATAAAGATAAATATCCCGTTTTCTCCGGATATGAGGCCAGTTAGGAAACCGGAACATATGGGAAACTATTCTGCAGGTAGGCTTTACTTCTTTAATTAGTTTCTGTTCCAGTTTTTTCATCACTAAACTGACACCAAAGATAGTAATGACATCAAAGGCACTCATATCGATATTCCAGAAGCTCCCATGATGGATAAAAGCCTTATTACTTAGGCCTGCTAACTCGATATTCTTCCTTGAGAAGATTACCCGGTCAGTATCAATCTCAATGCCATGAGCACAGGCCCCCTTTTCGGCCATCGCCATGACAACCCGGCCATCGCCAGATCCAAGGTCAAGGGTAATATTCCCCTTTTTTACTTGAGCAAACTTCATCATAATGGCAACTTTTTCCCATGATGAGGGGACATAGGGAATGTCGTAACTGAGCTCTTTTACAACATCATACTGATGGTCATTTCCTCGTGTGATTACTTGAACTGACTTCATGCTTTAATTTGTAGTCCGAGTGCGTAATAAATTCGTATTATCAAGGTAAGAAAGCGATCAAAGCATATTTATTCAATCGAGTCTACTGCGAATTTTAGTTGAGAAAAAAGCTGATTAAGTTCACTCGGTCGGTAATTGGCATTTAAACCGCTCGTACTAGGTAAGACCCAAACTTTAGATTCTCCAATCATCTCCGGTTGAAGACCAATGGCTGCTTTATGTTTACTAAACCCGGTTCGATATGCCCCGATACCAATAAATGCAACCCACTTGGGACAATATTTTTTCACTTTATTAACAAGCTCAGTCTTTCCAATTTTAAATTCGTCTGTCTCAAGATCAGCAGCAGCATTTGTGGCCCGTGCAACGATATTGGTTATACCATACCCAATTTTGAGTAACTTATGATCTTCGCATGGGGAAAATAACCGGGGTGTAAACCCGGCTGCATATAAAGCCGGCCAAAAACGGTTACCCGGTCGGCCAAAATGGTGGCCGATTGCTGCCGTATATAGACCGGGGTTAATGCCACAAAACAGCACTTTCAAGTTTGGAGCAATAATATCAGGAACAGTCTTGTTGACTGCTAAAGCCAGTTCTTGAATACTAGGTTTTTTAACTGGAGTCACGACCTTAGTATAGCATGTACTATTAACTGACTTATTGGAGTTATGAAATAAAGAACTTATTTTTATATGAAGTTTGTTGCCACATAATCTGCAAAATCTAAACCTTTTTTCGTTAACTTTAAAAACGAATTACTGCACGTAATCAGTTTCTGACTTTTGAGGTTTTTAATTACTGATGAGTATTTGCTTAATAAATCAACTGAGTACTTATTATTAAGCTTTTCAATAGAGAGCCCCTCAGTCAACCGTAATCCATGGATGATTTCTTCAGATAAATCACCACGTTTATTAGCTCTTTTGGCTTTAATGGTTAGTTTTTTTTGATTTACCATCCTGCGACAATAGCTTTCAATGTTCTCACAATTTTGGTACCGTTTACCCATAAAAAACGAGTGAGCTCCTGCACCAATGCCAACGTACGGTTGGTAGTGCCAAAAGGAAAGGTTATGACGACATTCAAACCCAGGTTTAGCAAAATTTGAGATTTCATACTGAACAAACCCGTTTTCTGTCAAAAGCTCTTGCGCTAAACGATACATCTTTCTATCTGTTGTTTCTTTAACTGGAGTAAATTTTCCAACTTTATGTAAAGTTCCAAAGACTGAGTTTGGCTCTAACTCTAAACTATAACAAGCAATATGGTGAACGTTTAACCGTATGACAGTGTCCAGTGTTTCCTGCCATTCTTTAAGCGTAAGTTTAGGGTAACAAAAAATGAGATCAAGGTTAATATTGGTAAAACCAACTGCTTTAACTGCATATAATACAGTTTCAAACTGTTCTCGAGTATATAATCTCCCTAGATAGCTTAGGTGTTTGTTCTGCCAAGCTTGTAAACCAATGCTAATTCTGTTTATTCCTGCTTTTTTATACGTTTTTAACTTATCCTTATCAATACTTTCGGGATTAACCTCTATAGATATCTCGATATCCGACTCAAATTGAAAAGTAGTTTTTAAATCGTTGATAGTTTTGCCAACATCATTTGCTGAAAGTAATGAGGGAGTTCCTCCTCCTAAGTAAATACTAGAAACTTCGTAATCTATTAAACGATCTTTATAAAATGCTATTTCATTACGAATGGCTTGAAGATACGTTGGAATAGTCCGTTCTTTTCCTGACTTTGAAAAAAACGCACAATACTTACACTTTTGTTTACAAAAGGGGAAATGGATATAGAGACTTATTTGCTGTTTATACATATAACAACTTGTTATTGTAATCGATACAACATAAAAAAAGTCCACGGTTTGTTTCCCGTGGACTTTAGTACAAGATGACTAGTCTTACATGTTTTCCATATCTTCACGATTTTGTCCTTGATTACCTCCTCGCTTTTTCCCCTTATTTTTGTTATCCATACGTAAACCACCTCCTCCCGTTCATTATTCAATTTAATGTCTTGTCGTAAGACGTAGATGATAATCGAGTAAGACAAGTGTAAGAGTCATTCGACTTATACCTAAATCCCACAGGCGTTATGAGCTACCTGTGGGAAAAATCTGCTCGCTTTTTACTAATTAGAAGTTATCATCAATATCCATGTCTTCCTCGCGTTGTTTACGCTCTTTTTCTTCTCTATCTTCAGCCATACAGACAACACCTCCTTTCATTTTTTTTGCTCACCGGACAATATAACAGAGTCTACTGTACTTACTTTATGTAAGGCTGCGGCAAAAAAACTGTAAGAATGTGGTAAGGATAAGAATTAAGCAAAAAGTTTTAATTTCTCAGTTTATCTGTAGTAGAAACAATATGGTACGATGTAAACGTAAGTGAAAACAAAAAAGGAGGGTATTGATATGAACAATCTGACGATTGGATTTATTGGTCTCGGGCTTATGGGTAACCCAATGGCCAAGAGTATTAAAAAAGCTGGTTTTCACCTTATTGTCTACAACCGCAAACCAGAAAAAACAAAGGAGTTTTTACAGTTAGGTGTGCCTGTTGTCAACTCACCAAAAGAATTGGCTGAAAAAAGTGATGTTGTTATCTCAATGGTGACAGGGCCAAAAGATGTTGAAGCAGTTATGCTTGATGAAGATGGAGTTCTAAAAGGAGCTAAAAAGGGATTAGTGGTAATAGATATGAGTACCATTGGTCCAGAAGCTGCGATAAAAATAGCAAATGAATTAGATAAAAATGGAATTGATTTTTTAGATGCACCAGTTACTGGTAGTGTCCACCGGGCAACTTCTGGTGAATTAACAATCTTTATTGGTGGTAAAGAAAGAGTTTATAACCGAGTAAGGCCGGTTTTTGAAGCTATGGGAACAAACTTGCAATATATGGGTAAAGTAGGAAACGGACAAGCGGTAAAGTTAATCAACAATATGATTGTAGCGGGATCTTTAGCAATATTAGCTGAAGGGATGTTGCTTTCAGATACTGTTGGCTTATCCAGGCAAAAAGTTGCTGAGGCTTTAGCTCAATCTCCGGCTACATCGCCTCTTATGAAGATGAAGTTTCCTAATATGGTAACCAATGATTTTACGACCGCGTTTTCCATGGTAAACATGCATAAGGATTTGAAACTTGCTTTAAATGAAAGTAAAAAAAGTAAGTTTGTTTTCCCAACCCTAAAACTCATTGAAAAATATTATCATAAGGGC
>DCTD01000023.1 GCA_002335355.1 Patescibacteria group bacterium UBA1449 | reverse complement strand
CTCTTAAAAGCGTGGTCACGGGAAGTTTGCGATGGCGGTCAATTTTGACCGATATCACTCCGTGTCGGGAAACAGCAAACTCCAACCAGGAACCGCGTAACGGCCGTAGTTCAGCCTGGTATAGCATTCTTCCGGAAATTGGTTCAACTGCTCCGGAAAAGAAAACACCTGGACTGCGAACTAGTTGGCTTACTACCGTTCTATCAATGCCGTTGATAACAAACGTACCCATTGGGGTCATTATTGGGATATCGCCTAAAAACACCTCTNNGGTTGCTTCAACACGTAAAGGAGCATCATAGGTTAAGCCTTTTTCTCGAGCTTGCTGGGGAGTTAGTTTGGGTTTACCAATCTCATGTTTACCAAATGAGAGAGACCAGTTTTTACCGGTAAAATCATTAATGGGAGAAATCTCTTTTAAGCGTTCTGTAATTTCCGTTTTAAGAAAGTCTTCGTATGAATCTTTCTGCAACTGCACTAGATCTAGTTCTGGTAACGGTAAGTTTGTTTTTCCTAAATAAAGTCTATTATTATTAGCTGCAGTTGTTTTGTTCATAGAGCACAAAAAATTCAGGTATGTTCTACCTGAACTATCACTGATTACTAGTAATTACGATTTTTGAGAAATCAAGGCAACCCCTTTAAACACAAATAAAACTAGCCTAGCTTGTAGGCTGAAGCGATGTATGCAACTATACCAGAAAAATAAGAGGTGTCAAGGGGGGAATATGAATTATTCTCCAATTCTTAATTTTATATTTCTAATCAAGATATTTTCTAATATTGACTTCATGTTCCTCAAGTGTTTCTGCGTAATGGGTTGTGCCTGAGGGTTCTGAGAGATAATAAAGAAAACTATGTTTTTCAGGGTTTAAAACCGCATCAATTACTGCTTTACCGGGATTACAAATCGGAGCAGGAGGCAAACCGGGGTTTTGGTAAGTGTTATAACTTGAATTAGTTGACTTAATTTCGGAAGCAGTCGGCACCTGCCACCATTTACACTCTTTGCCAGTCAAAGATGAACAGCGAGCTGTTCCCAAAGCATACTGGACTGTAGCATCAACTTGAAGTGGCATACCCTCTTCAAGCCGGTTAAGCAGAACTCCGGCAATTTTTGGCCGATCAACATTGTGTTTGGCTTCCCGCTCAACCAATGAAGCAACGATTAAAACATCTTGAAATGATAAACCAAGGGCACTTGCCTTTACTTTTTGCTCATCAGGAATTTTTTGATCAAATGTTGACCGGAGTAAGGCAACCATTGACTGAGCTGTCATTTCTTTCGGAATTAAGTAGGTATCAGGAAATAGATAACCCTCTAAATCCTGGGATTCTTCTAGAAAGTCAGGAACAGAAAATGGATACCCATACTCGGCAAACGCCTGTGAAAGAATAAAAGCNNCAGGAATGGTTATCCATAAATCCTCTGTTCCTGTAGTGAGGGTTTGGGCAATTTCAGAAAGTGATTGCGATTTGTTAAGCTCATAACTGCCTGCCTGAAGTTTTGCACCCAAGTTATCCCGTTTAACGATTAACCGAAACGCTAGAGAATTCTTAATTAAACCCTTTTCTTGTAACAGATCACCGATGGCTTGAGCACCATAACCTTGAGGAATAACTACCCGTACGTTTTCCAAATCACTTGGATCAATAGGTTCTAACGCATCTTTCCACCAGGTTAGTGCCGCAAAGAAAACTGCTCCAACTAGACCAATGAAGAGAAAAAGAATACCAAGAAATAATCGTGAATTTGATTTTTGATTTCTTGCCATAAGTGTGACCAATTATACTGGTTACCACAGTAGGAGCACAACCAAGATTTTTCTTTCAATTTTTAAACATAAACTAAAACAGTTATCTATAAAACCAAAGTTTCTGTTACTGTAACTTGGTTAATCGCTCATAATAACTCTGTTATACTACTTTCTATGCATATCCTGTTATTTGGTGGTAGCTTTGATCCCCCTCATAAAGGACATCAGACAATCGTTCAAACAGTATTACACCGAAAGATAGCGCAGCAAGTTTGGTATGTCCCCTGTTTCCAACACCCCTTTACCAAAAACATTTCAATAGCCCATCACCGGATTGAGATGCTTAAACTCATTCAGACTGAAAAGACTCAACTGTGTGTGTACGAAATCGAGAAAGCATCAGTTAGTTATTCAGTTGATACCCTTAGTTACCTCCATGACCTCTATCCTGACAACTCGTTTTCTTGGTTGATTGGCTCCGATTTACTGCCTGACTTTCATAAATGGAAAGACTATCAAACACTCTTAAACCACTATCCTGCTTATGTCTATCCACGAAGTCGGTATCCACTCTCACCTCTTTATAGAAACATGATTGTGCTTGAAAACGTTCAACCAATGACCATTTCATCCCAAACGGTCCGTTTAGCAATCTCAACTAGACAAGCATGGGAAGATATGGTTGATTTAAAAGTTGCTGGCTATATAAAAAAACATAAGCTCTATGAAAGTTCCACTACCGCTTACCCTGCCTAATCCTCAACAGACAGTAGAGGAGATTACTACGTTTCTTACCGCTACAGTAAAAGCTCAACAAGCCGAAAAAGTGGTTATTGCTGTTTCTGGGGGAATTGACTCAGCAGTTGTCTTAACCCTTTTGACTAAGTCACTCCCAAAAACTGTCATTTATCCTGTACTCCTCCCATATGGAACCCAAGCCACAAACGATTCCTATCTTATCTGCACCTGGAATAAACTTACCGAAAGTCAAATTACTGAGATAAATATTCAACCTCTTGTAGCTAGTTTCTTAAAACAGTTGAATATAACTCCCCAAAATACTCTTCGAAAAGGCAATATTGCCGCCCGAGTCCGGATGATTATTACTTATGATCTAGCCAAAAAGTATAACGCCTTAGTTTGTGGCACTGAAAACAAATCAGAAAAACACTTAGGGTACTTTACACGGTTTGGTGATGAAGCTTCAGATATCGAACCAATTCAACACTTATACAAAACCCAAGTCCGTCAACTAGCCCGCTATTTACAGCTTCCCGAAACATTCTTAACCAAACCGCCCTCAGCTGAGCTTTGGGAAAACCAAACTGATGAAACTGAACTAGGATTTTCTTATGAAACTGCTGACCAAGTACTCTATCAACTTATTGATGAAAGCAAACCGGTTGAAAAGATTGANNTCGGGGATCTCAAATGAAATAGTACAGGAAGTAGTGAGTACCGTTAGGTTCCAAGCCTTTAAACACAACGTTCCTTATCATGTTATGTAAACTTTATCGTAGTGAAGTCATTTTTCTAACCACTGTTCTGTTAATTCTCGATTCTTGTGCAGTTCTTCCACATTTTCTGGTTTATAATAATCGCTCGCACCAGTAGGTCCGTTAGGAAGCATTTGTTCAAACTCTTTCCACGATAACGTGCTTTCTTGTACGAACTGAGACAATATGCGTCTGATTTCTAGAGGAGGAGGTTGAATTTCTCTGTTTTCAGAACGTGACATAGAAATATCTATATCTCCTCAAACAGTGCCCGACGGTAGGTATTTTTTTCTTTAATAAAAATCCGGCCACAGGCACAAAACACTCGTGTTTTGCCTCCTTTTTGATCTGTTCTGGCAAGTCCCAACGGCCGACCGCATCCAACACACTGATGATGAGCAAGCAACCAGCTTTGAACGGGAGTAATAATATGTTTTAACATAAAGCAAGGCTACTATAGCAAATTTTCCTCATGTTCATCAAGATAGGATTGCAAAATAATCGCAGCTGCTGTTTGGTGTTGTTGAGTTTGTCGTTTTTTCCGTTTCGCACCACTTTTAACAAGATATTCAGTGGCAGTTTGAGAAGAGAGTGTCTCATCAACTAGTATCACAGGTACGTGAAGATGTTTTTCAACAGTTGCTGCAAACTGCCTGGTAATGTCTGCCATTTTCCCCTCTGAAACTCCAATGATAATGGTTTCAATTCCAAGGTCTTTACAAATAGCAGCCATCTGTTTGAGGAGTTTCTCTTGGGAAGTATTATGAAGTTGGCCGTAGGGTTGAGCTAATGCCCCCTCGGAAACCGCGAGTCCAACAGTAGCTAATCCAAAATCAAGCGCCAGATATTTCATTTCCTCTATTGTATCACTAAAACTTCTCAAGACGCGCCTGAATAACACCCCGACGAAGATAGGTCCCGGGGGGAACACAGGTTATTAAGGTTAATTGTTGTCGATCATAGCGCTGCTCAAGCACCTCAACATGTGTTGGTTGGACTTCATGATAGGATTCAACCACATACCGATACTCAACTCCATCGTAGTTAAGGAAGATCTCATCGTCTTCTTTTAACGTCGGTAGCTTAGAAAAGACTGAAATATAGCTTTTAGGATTATAAAAAACGGGCAAAACTGAATGGCCAAAAATTACCGGATTACCATACTCGCCCGGTAAAGCGGTACCTGAGTAGTGAATAAGACTTTTGTCTAAGTCATTACTACCAATAATTACGTTCATATCCTCAATCTTTAGTTTAGGAATTGATAGAGTATATGAGGTAGCTTTCGGTAACAACTGAACACTGGAGTCTTGAACCGAAGCTCCAGGAAACCAGTTAATTGCCTTTGTATAGTCAATATCCGTAACCACAACAGGTTGATCTGTTCCCTCCCCATACGCAATTGTTGGTGTCGAACCAGAAACATTTGCGCCTGTGTACGCTGACGCCTGCTGATCTTTTGGCAGAGGAGATATTATCTTTTTTTGTTCCCACTGTTGTGTGGTTACTTGGTAGGAAATCATAGGATAAACAACAGTGGTAACTGCCGTCGCCCCCACTACAATTAGAATGTTTGGCAGCAACCGCACCAACCGTTGAACCATAGTTTTCTGAAAAGTTTTCAATGGAGATTCAGCTCGTTTTAAGGCTTTGTAGTATGAGTATGAAAACATATGGGCAGTAACCGTAGGTTAAACAGTAAACACAATGACATTTATATATCCTCTGTTAGTTACTGTGCTTCTTCGACAGAAACAGCAATATTTTCCGGTTTACGGGGTAAGGTCCCCAGTTTACCCGGTAAGGCAGGAGTAACACTAATACGGGTTCTGGCAAAATTTGGTAAAGATTTAAAATACTCCTCCACAACAAGCGGATACTTTCCGACAATATTACTCTTGATTTCAGCAAAATTAAGTTTTGGCATCAATTTTGCCTTGGTCTTAACAGTAAAGGTTGTTCCTTCATCAACTTCTTGGTTTTCAACAACCTCATAACTCAGTCCTTGTTCACTAATGACAAAGTCAGTTGGAATGAGAGCAGCCAGTGCTTTTCTTACAATTAATTCAAAATCATTTTTGGGAGCAACAATCACCGTATACGTCAATGTCCCTGTTATGGTTAGGTTGTCTGCCTCCTCACCAACTTTACTATCAAACTCTTCATCACTTATTTCTGCTATCTTCGTTGAGTCAAAAAGAATAAAGGCGTCTCCGATTTCCTGTTGGATTTGAGCTTTAGCTTGGGTTTCCAGTTTTGTTGTTAAGACAGCAATAGCTTCCTTTTGGTCTTCTTTGGCTACAGCCCGTTTTTCAGAGCTGGTACCACCAGTAAAGGCTTCACTGACTTTAGCGCTGAACTGATCTTTATCGTAATCTTTAAAACTTAACTCTGTATCAGTTTTTGTGTTGTATTCTGCGCCAATATCACCAGCAACAGCTTTCACTGTTTCTTTACCAAAGGTAATGTTCTGTCCTTCTGAAGTTGTTTGAGCACTACTTGAAGCAACGGTTACCTCATCAGCTAAGACAAAACGTAAGTTTTCAGGACCAACAAGGATAGTTCCAGTTGAAAATGTTTTTGGTTTACTCGTTTTGTTGTAGATAGTCACCNNCCTGTTGTTGGTACTGTTTCACTCCCGCTAAGGTTAACTTCCTTACTCATACCAGGAACAATGGAGTGTTCCATGTCAGCTGATCGGCTTGCAGTCGAGACAGTAATATCTACATCCTTATCAACTGTTTTCGGGTATACACTCAATACCACTTCAGCTTTCGGCACATTCCAGTAAAACCAGAACGCCCCAACTAGAGCACTTACTAAAACAAGTAGACTTGAACCAGCAATAAGTATAAACTTGGCTTTCCCTCCAGTTGAAAACGATGGGAGTTTTCGGGATACAGAGTGAGATGTCTCCACCTGTTTATNNAGTTGTTTGGACATTTTGGATTGTTTAACGAAACCAGTAATCCGTTGTGACACAGTAGAAAATAACGAGGAAGATCGTTCTGAGACTACTGGTTGGGGAGGTATTTCTTCATACGTATCACGAGTCTCTTCTGTTTCTTCCGGCGTTTCCACTTCAGTTGGCGTGTCTTCTTGAGGTTGAGCACTTTCTTCGCTGTTTTGTTGAGAATCAAGGTTTTCCTCAATATCTTTACCAACCACAAAACCATCGGGTAATTCATCATTTACAGTAATAATCTGATCTTGGGGAGTAACCACAACTTCTTCCTCTTGAGCATTTTCTGCTTTTACTGGCTCTGGTTTTGAAATTTCTTCCGATGTATCAGGCACGACTTCCATCCCAAGCGATTTGGCGACTTCTTTACCTCCAGCCAACGCAATAGCCTCAACGGTGGTACTGGCTGACAACCAATCGACTTTGGGAGTATGAAGAAATGGTAACTCTTTTTCCCAATTAAATGCCAACAATTGCTGGGCAATATCTTCAAAATTTGTATGGCTGTTATACAAAATCATTCGGGCAGGCAGTTGCTCTTGACTGGTAAACCGCATCAACCCCTCATGGACATCAGCGACAACATCACCACTGCGACCAACTCTTTCTTGTCCCATCACCTTACCTAGTTGTACGAGACTAATTAAAAGATCTTGATCAGTAAAACAGATAAAAATGGCACTTGGAGGAGTACCTTGTTCCTGTTGTAAAAAGGTGATTACGGCATCTAAAGTAACCACATACCCTAAAGGGTGCAGTTCTAATCGTGTACATAAAAATTTGAGTACCCCACGTTTTTCTTGTGCAATGCCGTTACTGTCTACCCAGTCCTCAGGTAGTCCAAAAATGACTTTAGTGGGTTCAGCAGAAGCCTCTGTTGTCGCAGTGGCAATAGCCATGTCTATTGCTCGCAGTAAAGCTTCATTGCCATTACCCTCAACCGCAATAGCATCACTGGTACTTACTACTTGAACTTGACCGTTTTTTACCATCCAAATAGCAGCTTTGACCAAATGACTACCAATCTCCAAAGCAAAGAACTGTTCAGGAACAACTTCCGGTTCTTTTTTGAATGACAGTAAATTTGTTAATCCCATAGGGTATGAAGAGGATATGAGAGCTGTTTTAAGCTCTGCTACTAGTGATTATGGCTCAAATTCAGGTTTTTTTGAAGTAGCAAAACCGTTGTTCTTACTTCAAAAACCCGTAAATCCGGCGTTTACCGGCCCCAACCGACTCCTGTTTACCAAGAGTAAAAGTCCCTAATTCCCCCGTGCGGTCTACATGTGGTCCGCCGCAGATTTCTTTAGAATAATCCCCAATCGTGTAGACTTTAACTTGTTCTCCATAACGTTCGCCAAAGAAAGCTAAAGCGCCGCTCTTTTGGGCTTGAGCCAGTGGTAAGGCCTGACAAGAGATCGGTAAATCAGCTTGGATTTGAGCGTTAACTAAAGACTCAACCTGTTTGAGCTGTTCATCACTAAGCTTATCAGGATGGGTAAAATCAAACCGCAGTCTTTCGGCGGTAATATTTGAACCGACTTGCTGGACATGATCGCCAAGCACCTGGCGAAGAGCTTGGTGTAATAGATGTGTGGCTGTGTGATACTTGGTCACAACCTCAGATTGATCTGCCAACCCGCCTTTAAACATGCCTTTTGAAGCTGTCCGGGATAAATCTTGGTGTTTCTGTTTTTCTTTTTCAAAATCAACTTCGATGGTCGGAGTAACCGTAATCCCTTTACTCTTTGCTTGTTCTAAAGTAATTTCTAACGGAAAACCATAGCTTTGGAAAAGATCAAACGCAAGTCTACCGTCAATTATCTGATGTCTTTCTAGTAGATGNNAAACTTCTCAATCTCAACCGTTAGGGCGTTTCGAGCAGCAGTGATGACTTCTAAGTCACGCTCCTGATCAAAGTAAGTACCGGAGTAAATAGTAATGACTTGATTTAGAATGTTTGTTACTACCTCACTCATCCTCTCTGTTTCTAATTGATGCAGTTTTACCACTGAACGCCTGATTAACCGACGTAAGATGTATCCTTGAGCTTTATTTGACGGTTCAACACCCTGGACTAACATAAACGTGGCTGCTTTTACGTGGTCGGCAATTACCCGCATCAGCACTTGGTTATCTCCCTCATACTTTTTGCCCGTTGATCGTTCAATTTGCTCAATAATTGGCCAGAAAAGATCGGTCTTAAAAACATCAGGATCATTAGCGCAGGCAGCCAACATCCGCTCCAGACCCCCACCAAAATCAACATTTTGAGATGGTAAGGGTTTAAATGAACCGTCAGCTTGCTTTTCGTACTGGATAAAAACTGAATTGCCAATCTCCATGAACCGGCCACAGTCACAGTTGAGATGACACGGCTGATTAGCAAACGGGGAGTTCTCATGCAACTTGAGTTCCTCTCCAAAGTCATAGAAAACTTCCGAATCCGGGCCGCCAATCTCGCCTACCGGCATGTTTTCCGGCTCTCCGGAACGGGACCACCAATTCTTTTTAGCTCCATACAGGTAGATTTTTGTTTCAGAATCAAACCCGTCTTCCCCAAATTTGGCTGGTTGTGATGTCTTGAATAAGTCTTGCCAAATCGAAATGGCCTCATCATCCCGAGGCACTGAGCCCTCTCCGGCAAAGACAGTGACATACAGTCTCTTTTTGTCCAATCCCAGTTCTTGCGTTAAAAGCTCAAAGATCCATGGCAGTTGTTCCTTTTTAAAGTAATCGCCCAGACTCCAGTTGCCCAACATCTCAAAAAATGTGGTGTGACGGTTATCACCAACTTCTTCGATATCCTGAGCCCGGAAACTTGGTTGGGAATCAGTTAACCGTTTGCCCATGGGATGGGCTTCACCTTTAAGATACGGAACAAGCTGCTGCATGCCTGAACTGGTAAATAAGGTCGTTGGATCGTTAGGTAGAACCAGAGGTGCAGGAGGAATAATGGCGTGACCTCGGTTTTTATAGAACTCCAAAAATTTGGTTCGTAGTTGATTTGCATTCATATGTGCTTATCATATCATAGGAGGAAAAAGAATAGAAAAAGTCAAACTGCCGTCCTAAAAAAGTATTGTGTGATGAAAATAATGGAAATAAACGTTTCTAGTCTCTCTATCTATTTCTTCTTCTGAAGACTCTTGCCTTTTCTAACAAAGAATTTTTTCTCAATCCGTGAAGCCGTTAGTTGCAGTTGTTTCTGCATAGCATCAGCTTTTTCTTTGGCTTCAATCACTGAATCCTCCAATTCTTTGAGTTCCTGGGTAATCTCAGCTTTGATTTCCGGCAGTTTCTCTATCGTTTCCGTTGCTTTCTCGGTTAGTTGTTTGACTTCTTTTTTGACTTGGACAGCTTTTTTTGGCGTCTCGGCAGCCAGTGAAGCCAAGGTGTCTTTTAGTTCAGGGAAATATTCTTTACCAAGTTCTAGTAGTTCATCTCTGACCTTTTTACCTTTTTCAGTAGCTAACAAGAAGTAAGCAGCTGCTCCGATTGCTGCGCCCACAGCCATTCCGCTAACAAACCCATTATTGCTATTGGAAGCTGGATGTATGTGTTCGTATTTGCCTNNTTGCCTTGTTGTTTCATGATCACTTTTCAGCTTTTTTTGCCCGCGCTTCGATAATTTTTGTAACCAGATTAACCACACCCATACCCTGGTGGAATCCCTCAACTAAACCGGACATCTTCTCCACCGGTCCGGCAATAGATTCCGTGATGGTCTCAACATTGTCTAATACATCATTTACCCGTACCAAAGTCTTTTTAGCATCCTGAAGAATACGGTAAATCTCAATACCAATGACCACTAATAAAATGGTTAGTGTGGTAATAACAACGGCAAAGAGGATTTGGATAGGATCAATCATGAACGTACTGAATAGTTCGAGCACTATTCAGGGGCAGAAATTCATAGAGTTTTAATTACTTAATTGTAGAAAGATTACTTCTAAATGTCAAAAGCACTCCAACTGTTATTTATCCACCACCGTCACCGGAATCTGTTGTTGCGATACTTTATTATGGGAATTAACAGCTTTAATAGTGAGAACATGATTACCAGCTGGCAACTGAGCAGTGGTTTGGAACTCTCCGGTAGGAAAGGTTTCCACAATCGCATCATTAACATAAACACTACTATCAGCCGAAACGTACCCTTTTACCGCAATAATCGGTCCTTTAACAATTGAGTTGGCTTTCGGACGAATAATGTCAATCCTAGGAGCAGATTGGTAGCTTTGGAATTGATAAAAAAGATACCCGGAAAATAAGATAATAAAAAAGACGACTCCGGCAATCCCAATCAATTTTGAGGTGACAACGGTTGGTTTATCCAAAGGTTTAGCCAAACCTCTTGGCATAATCTTACCTGACTCACTGATCGTAAAGTCACGCCTGAAAATAGCCAGGGCTTTCTGAGGAGACAAACCAACCACTTCGGCATAGCTGGTAATAAAACCTTTGGTAAAGGTACTAGAGGGTAACTTTTCGTAAGCATCATTTTCAAGATTGGCAAGAAGATGAGGCGCAATATTTGTTTCTTTGCTCACATCCTCAAGACGTAAGTCTTGTTTTTGCCTTAGTGACTGAAGAAGTTTACCGATTGTCTGCACGAGGAAAAGTTAAAAATTGAATATTTTTTAAACTTTGAGTTGTTGTTTAGATATTACATTTCTAGTTCTAATTAAATTTAGGCTCCTTGTGCCCGTCTGGCTAGAAACTCTTCGGCATTCTTTATTAAAACTTCCCGTGGTTTGGCCCCGTCAGGCTCAGAAATCACTCCAGCGGCATAGAGTTGATCAATAATCCGCGCCGCTCGGTTGTATCCAATTGAGAGTTTCCGTTGTAGAAGTGAAGCTGAAGCCCGGTCATACCCACAAATGATTCTTACTGATTCTTCAAACATCTCGTCAACCTCATCCTCTCCCCCTTCATCGGTGGTTCCACCCTTACCGGTTTTCCCTTTGTATTTGGTCGTAATTTCTTCTGTATATTGGACAGGCACTCCGTTATTTTTCAAGAATTCTGTTACCTGTTTGATATCGGCATCGGTTACATAGGCTCCCTGAATACGCCGTGGTTTGGCTTGGTCAGGAGGAATAAACAGCATATCTCCTTTACCCAATAGTTTCTCAGCTCCAGGCGAATCAAGAATGACGCGCGAATCCATCATGGATGACACACTAAAGGCAATCCGTGCCGGAATATTAGCTTTGATTAAACCGGTAATAACATCAACCGATGGCCGTTGGGTAGCTAGAACCAGGTGAATACCAGTTGCCCGTGCCATTTGGGCTAAACGGTTTATACAGTCTTCAACTTCGGATGGAGCATAAAGCATAATATCAGCCATTTCATCAATTACAACGACAATGTAAGGCATAGCCTGAAAACCAGCCATTTCGTTGTAGGCTTCCAGATTCCGGGCACCAACCTCAGCAAAGAGTTTGTAACGATTTTCCATTTCAACAATCGCCCACTTTAAGGCAGAAACCACTTTTTCCGGCTCAACGATGACCGGAGTCAGTAAGTGAGGAATATTGTTGTAGGCTGTCAACTCAACTCGTTTAGGATCAACCAAGATAAACCTAACTTCACTAGGCGAAGCTCTAAACAAAATCGACATCATGAGCACATTAATACACACCGATTTACCGGAACCGGTTTGTCCGGCAATGAGAAGATGAGGCATCTTGCCAATGTCCATCATGATATGGTTTCCACCGACATCCAAGCCCAGACCAACCAACAATTTCGAACGATTTTCTTTCATTTGCGGTGAAAGAAGTAATTGCCGCAAAGTAACTATAGAAGAACTAACATTCGGTACTTCAATACCAACTAAAGGACGCCCGGGAATGGGCGCTTCAATTCTGATTTGCCCTGTACGAGCAGCCAGAGCTAAGGCTAAATCATTAGCAAGAGAGGTGACTTTCGTTAATTTTGTTCCTGTAGCTAACCGGATGGCATACTGAGTCACCGTTGGACCTGGACTATAATCAATCACCTTTGCCTGCACTCCAAAACTATCCAAGGTTTTTTCAATAGTCTGGGCATTGGCTTTGATGTCACCCCGATCTGCCTTAGCTCCCCCACCTGGAGATAAGAGAGCAATGGGCGGCAAACGCCAGACGTGGTTTGTGGCTCCCGGTACCGGTGGCACCTGACTGTGAGGCATATCAGCAGTATGGGGACTTGATGGTGTTTGTTTTTCAGCCTGCACTGGAGTTCCAGCTGTATGGTCTTCCGGTTTAATAAGCGGTTCCTCCTGCCAATCAGGTTCTTTGGTATCCAGTTCTTTATTCGGTAATTCCCCATCAAGCGCAAACTCCTCATCTCTTCTAAACACAAAGATTCTCCCTAAAGAGCCAAACCAACTAATTACATCTCCCAGAGACACCTCAAAGAAAACCATTAAACCAATTAAAATCCCTGTTATAAAGACCACAAAGGCACCTAAACCAGAAATCAAAGCAGCTAAACTGGCCCAAAACTCCTGTCCTATGGAACCGCTTTGTGTAAGACTAATGCTGGTTACCATAATAATAATGCTACCCAGTAACAGTGTTGGCCGGGAGATCTTCCACAGCGGTTTTAAAAGCATGTTGCCGGCAAAGAAAAAAGAAGTGATTAAAATTATCGTTCCCCACCCAAACAAGGTAGTAACCATTCTGTTGATCGCGTTAAGGAGAATGCCCTCACTGAAAAAGGATAAAATGATTATGACAACCGATAGGTACATGAACAGAGCAGCAATGGAGCGGATAACCTTGGGGCTTATAACCAACTGCACCTGAGGTTTCATTCTTTTGCCTCGGCGCTTCCCTGATTTTGGTTTGGCAGCTTTCTTACTTTTCTTGGGCATAGGCAGATTACGTACTTATTGTACCATATTCATAAACCTATAATATTTGTATCGCATCCTTAACCTAGAAATCCTTGGCTCTTTAGGATTTCACTAAAGTTAACAGAATTAAAGGTTCGCGCTGGGTTTCTAAAAAGACAAACCGGTCCAGTTGTTCGACCACTTCCTCCCGTTGCTTTTGCCAATCAGTTATCAACATTCCCTCAGGTAATATTTTTGTTACTTCGTTCTTGAGTTTATCCAGTAATTCTTGAGATTGCCGGGCAAAAACAAATCCTCGAGTCACTACTTCCGGCTGGCCTTTAATCTGGTTGGTGGCTGCATCAACCGGTAAAGCCACAACAACCATCCCGTTTAGTGACATACGTCTTCGGTCAGCTAAGACCAGCGGACCAACATCGCCCACTCCCAATCCATCAACAATGATCGTCTTGAGTTTAAGGTGATCATCCACCCAGCCACGGTTTTGGTCAATGGCCGCAATATCCCCATCGTTTAAGAGTAAAACGTTTCTCTCAGACCACCCCATCTTTGTTGCCAACAGTTTAAATTGGTTCATATGCCTAAACGTCCCTCCGATTGGCACAACGGTAGTTGGTTTAAGGATAGTTAAAAGCAAACGCAACTCATCAGCTGAAGCATGACCGGAAACATGAAGAACATCCTGAACTTCCCGATAGGAGACAGTAGCACCTAGTTTGGCCAAATTATCGATAAGCCTATAGACGTTTCGTTCATTGCCAGGAATCGGGTCAGCAGAGAAGATCACATGATCCCCAGGTTTAACTTTTACCAATTGGTGCTCATCATCAGCAATCCGGGTTAAGGTTGAACCTGACTGTCCCTGACTGCCAGCTACAATTAAACATAAGTTTTTGTCAGGATAGTTTTTCGCTTTACGCTTTTTGATTACTACGTTTTCTGGAATACTAAGAAAGTTGAGTTGTTGAGCAGTTTTGACATTCTCTTCAACTGACCGACCGATAAAAGCAACTTTGCGACCGCTTTCAACTGCTGCATCAATGGCCTGCTGAATCCGATGGATATTAGAGGACATAATAGTCACAATCACTTTACCTGTCACATCCCTAATCTCCCGGCTTAAGTTTTCTCCCACCTTCGATTCTGAAAGAGAGTACCCCTCATTTTCCACCCGCAAACAGTCAACCAAAGCCGCCATAATCCCTTTGCGACCATAGTGGGCCATCTTTTGAACATCCGGACGGTGACCATCAACCGGTGTCCAGTCAAACTTAAAGTCACTTCCGTGGTAGATCATTCCATCAGGAGTTGAAATAACCAAGTGACGGGTATCAGGCACTGAATGGGTCATAAACACCGGATCAATGGAAAAACTGCCTAACTGCAATACTCCACCAGTAAAGTCTTCAATATGAGCTTTAATGCCAAAATCATCCAAGGTGTTCCGGGTAAAACCGGCAGTCAAGGCTGAGGCATAAATGGGAAATTGTCCATCTAACTGAGGAAGTACATACGGTAATGCGGCTATATGGTCATCATGGCCATGGGTTAAAACAATTCCAACAATCGTATTCTCTTTGCCTTTTAAGTAAGAAACATCGGGAACCAACAAATCCGCACCAAGCATTTCTTCTTCCGGAAAACCAATACCACAGTCAACAATTAACCGTTCAGTTTTATCGCCTTTACTGTATTCATAGACAAACATGTTGTTGGTCACGTGACCGATACCGCCTAAAGGAATAATTCGAATCATAAATGATTTCTGTCATCGTAAGTGAAGCGAAGCGGAGTCGAAAAACCTCAAAGAGCGATATTTTCACCCTTTGACATTATTCGACTCAAAACGCTTCGCATCACACCTGGTATGACATTGTAAATGTTAATAATCAAAACGCAGACTCACAACGTAGTCTAGCCCTACTTTATCATAAAAAGATGAACACCACGAGAAGAAAAAAGAACTGAGGTTTATTATTCGGGTAAAAACTGTTTAATATTCATTTCGTCGATGGCAAAATGTGTTCCACTGCCAGATACCACAGCAATAGCCACTTTATGGATAATACTCCGTATGGTCCGTTCTAGTGTCCGGATACCTGAATCATAGCCAAGGGGTCGGACAATCTGAGGCCATAAGGAGTCAGCAATCACCAGTTGGTCAGCAGAGAGCCCTGCTTCAGTAAGCAGTTTAGGAAATAGATACTGTTTGCCAATAACAATTTTTTCCTGATCAGTATAGGATGGCATTTCAACCAACTCCATTCTGTCTAAAACTGCCGTAGAAATGTTTCTGGTGTTGTTGGCGGTAGCCACAAATAACACGTCTGACAAGTCAAAGGGATAATCAATGTAGTGATCAATAAACCGTTCGTTTTGCCCCGGATCAAGCACTTCAACTAAGACCCCCATGATATCGCTTCTTGCCTGTTCTGATACTCTATCAATTTCATCCAGCAAGATAACCGGGTTGCGGCTTTGAGCTAGTTGTAGGGCTTTAATGATTTTTCCAGGTTCATTATCAGGGTGAAGCCGTGACTGACCCCGCAAGTCGAGCGCAGAACCCATACCACCAAGCGGTATACGCACATATTTTCTACCCATAGCTTCGGCTAAAGCTTGGGCAAAGGTGGTTTTCCCAGTTCCAACCAGACCAACCAGAAGCAGAATCGGAGCTCGAGAAACCCGGTTTTTATCGCGGTTTAGCCGTAGAACGGCTAGGTATTCAAGTATCTTCTGTTTAACCCCTACCATACCATAATGGTGACTGTCCATAATCTGTTTTGCCCGGTTAAGATCCAGGTTATCTTCTGTTTGATACTGCCAGGGAAGCATCATAATCCAGTCAATATAGTGAGAGAGCTTTTCATATTCCTCGTTATACCCCCCAAACCGGACCATCCGCTTTAGTCGTTCCAACATCACTCCTACTTTTTCTTTTAGTTCCTGCGGTAAGGCAACCTGCTCTACCTTATGGTGCAATGCATCAACTTCAGCAAACAGTTCTGAATAGGAGTCTTGTACCTGGTCCATATGTTTATTGTGGCATGAGTTACTAGTGAGAACAAGAGAGGCTTTTAGGATTATTTGCTTTAATTTCGTATAATATGCTGTATTGACTCTACAAAGAGCACTTGTGTTCTCCGGTTATCGCATAACCAGCAATGAGAACCCAAATAGCCCTTTAACACCCCGACACCTACAGGAGGTTACTGCATGACAGTAGAAAACTGGATCTAAACCAAACAGGAGAGTGGAAACTTCTAGTTTCCTAGAAGACTCATAAGGTGGGAGGATCATGGCTAGAACGTACTTACTGATCAAAGTATCTCTTTACCTGTTTACTATCATGATTATTTTCCTGGCTTGTTTAGCGATGGCTGAGTACTTTAGCCGAGGTTATCATTAGCCCCACACCTGATATAGTTAAAGAAAGGATAGTGACATGTCTCAACAGTTACAAACCTACCGTCAGAAACATCCATCCACTCTCTCGCTTTCTTTGGCACTAATCACGAACACCATCGGATTCTGTCTCACACTTGGCGAATACCTTGTCTGGTGTTTCTTCTGGAACATTCAGGAAAGGATAGCAAACAAAACAAGGTAATGGATCAAAGAAACTGGTTGTCGGACCGGGGAGGTTCAGAATTTTGCATTATGCACCATTCTGACCCTCCCCACATACGTTTACAAAATAGTTTACCAGTCACTAGCTTCACTTCTTACTGCCACAACTGTGTTAGCTCCACTGTAGATTCCTGGCTTAGTTCCAATAGGAATAAGAATACCCCACCAAGTGTTTTTCATTGCCGGTTGTAGCACTGATTTAGTTTTGGGACAGTTTAGTTCTGCCTCTATAGGTATGGTGGAGAGTGCCGTAGCGGTACTATATGCTGTGTTGGCAGCTAACGCAAAACGCTGATTTGAAACAGCAATACTGTTTGGGCCACTGATCATATTGGTACCCGAGAGTTCTTCATCCAATCCAACATTACCTGTAGCAGCAATAGTAGTGATTTTATCGAGTGGATCATTTTTCTGACCTGCCGGCAAGTTACCATAGACGATGGCTGCGGTAATATCCATAGCTACTAAACTATTCATTTCCACACCACTAACCATCTCAAAACGATGACTGGCACCGTTATTATCAGTTGCCTGAACTGTCCCTAACCAAGTGTCATCCGGAAACTGTGAACTACTGTCTGTAGGATCAGCAAAATAGGATACATCTGCCATACAAGCATAGGTAACATTACTATCATTTTCCCCTGAACAAGGATTACTACCGCTAGCACTACAGGTAATAAGTGGGTAACAGTGATTAGGATCACTCTCACTACTGGCATCACAACCAGCGAGCGTTATTCCAGACCGGTACATGTTGCCAACGACGGTAGTAATGTCAGTACAGCCATTGTTATCGGTTACTATCCCTGTTAAGGTTATTTGAGTCGTTGAGTTCTCCACCGNNTCTGCACTGACTACAGGAGTAATGTTGTTTACAACATAACTGCTGTTTGAACCTTGATTAACACCCGTCGCCGCAGCTTGGTGATTGTCAATGAGATAAACGTAGGCATTGTATGATTTATCAGCTAATGGTAGTGGCAAGGTATAAGTACAGCTGGGTGATGAAGTCACATACTCACTGGCACAAAGCTTATCTGCATCTCCACCGGTACAGTTATCACCACTGAGACCGGGAACGCTACAAACAATCAGTTTAACAGTATCAGTCGTTCCCTGCGTGTCACTATCAGTTGTGGATGCACTGGTACTCCAGGTTATAACTTCACCTGGATTATGGGGACCGTCATTTGAAATCGCTGCAAAAGTGGGAGTATGGTTAACAGTAAATGGCGAACCACTATCTCCAGATCCCTGAGAAGAAGAAGTACAGGCAGGAGCCATAACATTATTATCACAAGCAAACGCGTACCACTCATTGACTTCAGGATCACCTGCTAAAGTGGTATAAGAACAGGTCGTTTGAGCACCACTGGTTGTCACAGANNAACTAACACAGTAACTACCTCCTGTACAAACTGGAGCGCCTCCAGGTACAGGAGTTATCGCATTTGTTTTACAAATTGCTAAATAGTAGTTCTCTCCATTAGGATCTTCTACTTTGGCTTTAAATGAAAGACTGTTTCCTGCAAGTATGGGATTACTGTCATTACTAGCCGGATTTTCTTCTGGTAATACGGTAAATTCTGGAGCATTATTGACTGTTGTAACGGTTGTTGTAACTATTTCAGCATAAACAAACGCTTTACCAAAACCAATCAGCACCAACAAACCTGCAACTATTGATAAAGCAGTTTTTGTTTTTACACAAAAGTAATGATTCATATACAAATATCTCTCTTAGTTACGTTTTACAGTTTTCTCAGGAATCCATCCCTCTTGATTACCAGGTAATCGCACCTTATACCATTGGTTAACTAAAGCCACCGCCGTAAAGGTTTCGCCCTGTTTTGCTTCATATATCACGGTTGAAGCAATATCTGGCAAGGCATAAATGTTATATACAGCTGGTTTAATTGGCTCAGTTACAACAAAGAGATTGGCTTTTTCAACTTCTGAGCTGCCAAGTACTATTTCTTTTTGGGTGTTATCTGTATCCCTACATTCTTCTTGTTTAAGACAAAAGTCTTTTGGTTTACTGTCAAATAGATCAACCAAGCTTACCGGATACTTATGGTAAATAAACGGTAGACTGAGAATAAGTATTAGAATAGTCATGAGTGTAGTAATAGCAGACTTTTGAGGAATCTTTGCTCTTGCTTTTGTGGTTTGAGTATTCTGAGATGGCAAGGGTGAGACTTTTGTTTTTCCTAGGTCTTCAGTCATCTTATTTTTTGTCTTTAAACGTGATAGTAATCCACGTTTCCAAGCAACTAGAATGATAATAAGCAAGAGTATTAATAGAGTTGTAACTGCAACTGCACTATAGAGCCAAACTAGTTCATCTTTTTGTTTTTCTTGACTTACTGGTACAGTTTGACTTACTTTTGGAGCTTCAACAACAGCTTGCTGGTTTTCTTGAGGCAAAGAGGCAGGTAGTATGGCAAAGGGAAGTTGTTCTTCCCGTAAGAGCTCACTTTTAAGATACACTTTAACAGTTGCAAAATACTGACCAGGAGGCATAGAAGAGGTAAAGTAGGCCTCGCTGTCTCCAGTGGTAAACGCTTCGATTTCTTTTAGGCTGACCGTCTCAAGTGTCTCAATAATATCTTTACCATTCTGACGGTAGAGTTCCAAAACTGCTTTAGTTGGAGCTACAGTTGTATTTCCCTCATTTCTAGTGCGGATAATAAGATGAAGTGGCTCCCCATAGGCTACATCAGTAAGACTCAAAGATTCTATTACTAATCGGGTTACATTCGCTGTGTTTACTCCTANNTCCTAAGCTAACATCCATCTTAACTCCACGAATAATCGCTACGCCGGTGTTGTTAGTTAAATCTGTTCCGGCTTTAAACCGAATTGCTCCCCGGTATTCTCGCATAACTGCATCTTTAGGAATTGAAATAGTCAGCACTAATGGATACAATTTCTGTCCTTTTGGCATAGTAAAGGTCAGTCCCGAATCATAGGTAATCCAGTTACTCATTGCTCCCAAATCAGGCTCAATCGTCACTGGGGTATCAGTAACAGGGTTACCAATGGAGAGGTAGACAGTCTGTTTAAAGGTCATCCCTGGCTTGATATTTTTATTTTCCAAAACACCAGGAGAGATACCAAATCCGGCATTTACAGGGGTGGCCATCCCAATAAACAGTAACAGACACCATGCTATTGGGACGAATCTGCAGGTAAGCTTAAAGAGTATAGTGGACAACATGAATAAGTCTTTAAAATATGTTTATCTGCTATTCATTTTGGCATGATACGCATTTTTGAGCAAGTAAATCTAAAACAAAAAAGCAGGCCAATGCCTGCTTTCTTACGTTACAGATAACATCTCTTACTTGCCACTTTTAATACTTGTTGATTGCAGCCAACCAGTTTCTCCATTATCAAGTTTGACTTGATACCATTTATCTTTGTATGCAACTACTGAAAACTCATCCCCTTCTTGCGCAGTATAGATAACGACTGAGTCAGTATTTGGTTCCTCATAAACGAGGTATTCTGGTGTTTGTGCCTTGGATACTGTCAATGGCTGACCTGTAGTTTCACCTAAGACTTGTTGTTCTTGATTTGGTTGAGCTGTCTGAGCCAAAGCAGTTGGTTTTTCTGCTTGCTGACGTGGCGCTGGGGTTACGAGAGAGAGAGCAGACCCATCAATAATATAAAGCTTAGCTGCATATGTCCCAGCCCAGAGACCAGTAATAAAGAGTAAGAATACTGGAAAGAGAGCTTTGTGATGCTTGCGTTTGGTGGTTTTGACTGAAACCGGGGCTTTCCCACTAACTGATGCTGGTGTTGACTGCCGATCTTGAATCTTCTTGGCTTTTTGTCTTCTTATAATCACTACTGTAAGTAAGGCAACTGCCATAAGCACACCAAGCCCTAACATAATTTGGCCAGGTTGAGAGGTAATTGCAGAAAACGCTACTGGCAGTGCTGAAGTTTTAGTTACTTCAGCCACAGCTTGCTGTTTTTCGACTGGTTTTTTTTCTTCAACAATATCAAATATTATTCTGTCTTCTTTCAAAACAGTCTCATCATCCAGATAGATCTCAACTTTACCAATATAGGCACCTAGACCTAACTTAGTTGGAAACTCAGCCACCATTTGTCCGGATTTCCACGGCGTAATTTCCAAAAGGTCAGAAAATTCTAGCGTCTCCAGTAAAGACTCATCTTTTCTGCTTAAGACTTTAAGAATTACTTTTTGGGGAGCCGCAGTAATATTCCCCTCGTTTCGGGCTTTAATTTCCAATTTTATCGGATTTCCTGCAATTACCGTTGGAATGTTAATGGTTTCAATAACCAAGCGTTTGACCGTAGTATTGGTCACCTTGATTTTGGTAACCATGATGACCCCTTTAACAATTGAGACACCCGTTGGTACCACCTCTTTATCTGAAGCTCTAAACCTGACTACTCCCTCATACTCTTGTAGTTTTGCATCCTCAGGCACCACGACAGTCATTTTGACAATAAACCGTTGTTGACCTTTTGGCATGGTGAACTGTTTGCCGGGCTGAAAAGAAAACCATGGCTCCATCACTCCCAAATCTGTATCAATAGTAATTTCTGTATCTTCAATGGGATTACCGTTTGACAATGTAATTTCTCTTTCAAAAACTGAACCGGGTCGTAGGTCTTCGTTTTGAAAAATGGCTGGGGAAACACCTAATCNNCTAACAGAGTTCGATATAGGATAGAAGACAAGGAGTGTTTCATATTTTATCGTATGTATAAATAACTCTACCAGTTAATTATTTCACCAATAATACTCTCAATCGTATTTGTTCCAGAATAATCACCCGGTATTGTTGAAGTTGGAATCTCTATACCCCACCAGATACTTGCCTCTTTCGGTGATCCAGTTACAACCGTTTTCTGTAAATTTAATTCTGCCTCAGTGGCAGAGGTGCTCAGTGCTATCCCTGAACCATACGCAGTATCTGTTGAAAGAGCATATTTTTGTTGAGCCACGGCGATGGTATGTGTGGCTCCATCATCCATGTCTGTTCCAGAAAGCTGAATATCCATTCCAATGTTTCCAGTGTTCGTCACTACCGTAATTTTATCAAGCGGATCGTTCTTTCCTCCAACAGTTAAGTTACCGTAACTAATAGCATTTGTTACTTCAATAGTATCTAAAGCATCAATTTCTACACCAGTAGCATTACCGGTACCGACAGCACTATCGTCATCAGTAGCGCTGATAGTAGATAGCCAGTTTTCGGCTGCGTACTGAGTACCGGTTACTGTTGAGTCAGCATGGAATTGAAGGGGGATAGTGCAGGTAAAGCCAGTGGAATCATCACTAGCACCGTCACAAGTATTGGCAGTAATCGTACACGATTCCTCAGCATAGCAATCGTTATTGTCATCTTCTAGACTGTCATCACAACTGGCAAACCCAACTCCTGAACTGTAAACACTGCTAAAGACTGTTCCTCCCGGGGTTTGCCCTGGAGTGAAGTCTTGACAGCCGTTATGGTCACTTACCGTACCGGTAACTATTACATTGGTTGTGGTGTTTTCAGTCAAGGTAATCATTAAGCCACCATTAAGCGTTACACTCGTTACTACCGGATCTGTGTTGTTAATAGTGTAACTACTGTTCGTTCCCTGGCTTCCACCCGAAGCCATAAAACCATGATTGTCAAAGACATAAACATAGGCGTCATGGGTAGCATCTGCAGCCGGATCCGGAATAGCATCATAAGTACAGGTTGGATTTGATGCTGCTGGTGTTCCCGTACACCACGTATCACCGGCTCCACCATCACAGGCAGTACCTGAAAGACCAGCAGTCTTACAAACCAGGAGCGTCACGGTGTCGGGAGTAGTATCAGTATCCGGATCATCAGCGGTGGCTGTCCAGGTAACAGTTTGACCCGGGTCGCGGGGACTGTTACTGCTGATACCGGTAAAGGTCGGGATGTGATTAACTTTTACTGGTGAGTTAGCACTGGCACTGCCCGTTCCTTGGCTGGAACTTGAACATTGAGCGCTAGAGGAGTTGCCATCACAGGCAAACGCGTACCAGTCTAAACTCTCAGAGTCACCAGCAACAACTGTGTATGAACAACTCGTCTGGACTCCAGTTGCTGTTGAATTGCTTACACATAACAAGTTTCCCGCACCATCACAGGTTGGAGCCCCCCCATTAGAGGCATTCACCACGTTAGTGCGGCAGATAATTAAGTAGTAGTTCTCACCATTATCATCACTAGCTGTACCAACAAACTGCATAGAAGCACCTACATTAGTGGGTGAAGTAGCATCACTAGCTGGATTTTCTACCACAGCTGAGATTGCTGGTGCAGTGTTTCCAACTGTCACGCTGGTAGTGAATGTTTCCACTTCTGCATATACTTGTCTGTAGTTCAAGACTAATGTACCAAAAATCAAGACCATGAGCACTAAGAGATACTTTTTTTGTTTCAAGAAGTTGTTACAAGCAAATAATTTCATATATTCCTCTAACTGACAGTTACGCTAACGTGCTCAAGAAGCAGTTGTTTAGTTAATTATGCACAGTTCTTATAATGCCTGTCAACATTCTCTTTTTTACACTCACTCTAAAGAACATTCTTTAAGGTGAGGCGTCAACAGTAGTTCTTCCAGAGTAGTCACCCGGAACTTTCCCAGTCGGAATCTCTATCCCCCAATAGAGGGTAGAACTTTGATTAGAGGGGGAGCTCGTTGGTTTTGTAATATTGACGGTAACAATGGTTGGAGTTGCAGTTAAAGAACTCCCAGTACCATAGGTAAACGGTGATAACGAATACTGCTGTTGGTTTGGTAGAATGAGTGAACCGCTACAGGTGGGAAAATCAGTACACATCTGTTCACCTGTTAATGTTAAGTCAGTGATGGCAGTATTGCCTGTATTAGTAATAACAGTGGTTACATCAGACCGACTTCCTCCAGCTGTCAGCGTTCCATAAGTAATTGATGAGGTCACTTCAATGGTCATTAAGGTCAAGACTTCAATTTCAGCGGTACTGTCTCCTGTTCCTGTAGTGGACTGATCATCGGTAGCCTGGAGCCATCCTTTCCAATATTGAGCTGCGTAAGAACTACCTGTGTCAGTGGGGTCAGTGTGAAACTGCATATTAATAGTACAGGTAGCCGTACAGCTCGTACCAGCACAATTGGAAAGAGTACAGTCTGCATCAGCATAACAGTTGTTATCATTAGGAGTACAGTTTTCGGCATTAGCTACCCCTGAACGGTAGAGCTTACCTTGTACAGTAGCAATATCGTCAGAGCCATTATCATCACTGATTGTTCCTGTCCAGTTAACCGGAACGGTAGTATTTTCTAGGAGAGTAATATTTGTGCCGCCGTTAACCGTCACATTGGTAACCTCTGGTGTATTGTTCATCGAAAACTGCTGTGTCGTTGACCATTCACCCTCAGCGTCGCTGTTATCCCAAAACTTAATCCGCCAATAAAAGGTCTGTCCGGCAGTCAGGGTTGAACCAGCATAAACAATATCACTACACCGGTCTCCCTCATTACAGCTGGTAATACTCGTCTTATTACTATCCCACAGTTCGGCAGCATCCGACCAATCGCTGTCATCTCCAATCTGGAGTTGGTAATATTCTGCCGTATCAGCAGTATCTACATCATCAAAGATGGCCGAAAAGGCTGGCGTGGTATCAGTTAGGCCAACTACTGGTGAAGCTTGGCCGGTTTGAGCACTATTGTTGTTAACATACGGGGTTTGAGGTGCTGATGGTGCGCTGTTAGGTAAACTAAACCGGATACTCCCGCCACTTGTCGTATTCTGTTCAGAGTCAGAATCTTCACAGGAATCCCAACCAGTACAGGTCGGACTGGTAAACAACCAGTAGCGGTTGTCACTGGGAGCACTACCTCCAGACTCTGTTACGCTAAATTCAGGCACTCCATCTGAAACTTCAGTAAAGGTAAGACTAGAAAAATTCTTTGTAGGAGCTCCAGTACCAATGAGAGCAGTATGAACTCTAAGATAGGTATCAGTACTTCCCACATTCTGGAAGTTGTTAAAGGTACCATTGGCAATATTAGTAATGGTAGCCCCGCTTTGTAGATCCAATCCTAAACCTCCTCCGGTTCCGCCTAAGTAGCTCATGGTATAGTACTGGGCATCCAAGGTTCCCGCCACGTTGATATGATATCCACCAGAGCTACCTCGTGTAATCGTCGTCTCATTTGATCCGGCTGCCTGACCTTTCAGTTCCAGAGTTGTCTCGCTAGCCACCCCTAAGACATCCCCATCCTGCATCATGTTAACAGTTTTTTGCGTATTCGTATCTCCTGAATCTCCCCAGACTGTAAAGGTATAGGTATCACCCTTGGCATACTCAACTGACGTGCCGCCATCTATCTTGAAGCCGACATTAACGCCACCATTCGTATCGGTATAGGTAGAACTGCAGCTGGCATCGCCCACATCGGTACCATTTCTAAAGACATCAAACTTCAGTGATGTCGTACAAGCTCCGGCAGTTTTGGCAACCAGACGGTACCCATACGGGCCACTACCTAGAGAAGCACTAGAGAGGTCATAGTTAAGGTTAGTATCTTCTGTGCCTGTGCCCACATAGATATGAGCTGATGCACTCTTTTCCCAGAGGTTATTGGCATAGTTGAACTTGGCAACTTCCTCGGATTGAGGCGTTTCACTAACCGCTGAGGGAATGGTATGTTCTCCCCAGATCTTGGTTACTCCAGCACTCCCATCATGTTTACGGGAAATAACTGAAGCTGTAGCTGGGGAGACCGTTCCAAAGATCTCTGTTGATGAAGCTAGGGTTGAGTTGTAGAGATTGAGTGTGTGAGCATACGCGGAACCCACATAGATATCAAAATCCGTATTTGCTCCTCCATTGCCAAACGTATCACTAATAATTGTTAGGGTTGAGGGCATTGAGTCTGAATCTACCTTAAGCCCTCCTACAACATTACTATAATTTGAATTGGAAAAAAGGATGTTATTGGTACTGTTCCAGAGAGAGATATTTTCCCAGTCATTGTCAAAAGTTGTGTTAGCAGAAACGGTATTCTGATTGCTGGCATTAAAACAAATCCCATGATTATTATTGCCATAAGTTTGGTTGTTATGAAGTGTATTATTCGAACCCAGGTAGAGGTGAATCCCATGCCAGCTATTACTGTACGATTGAACGGATAAGATCTGGTTATTTGAAGCAGATTCAAGATAAACACCATGCTGCTTATTTGAGTAAATTGAACCCCCATATACCAGATTATTCTGACTATTTTTGACTACAATTCCGCTGTAATCATTACTATAGCTTTCTAAAGAAGAAATCGTATTGTCAGAAATACTATAAAGATATAACCCATTATTCCTGTTATCATAAGCCTTTTCATCGCTTAAAGAGTTTCCTGAACTTGTCTCAAGCGCTAACCCTGACCAATCGTTACTAAAGAATTGATTTTGGGAAAATGTGTTGTTATTCGTATTTGTCTGGAAATGTAACCCGTTATTATTGTTGCCAAAGAACTGATTTGAAGTAAATGTATTCCCTGTATTGTTGTCACTGTACAAACCATTCCAATCATTGTTAAAGATTTGGTTACTTGAAAAATCATTAGTTGTACTCACACCAAACAAGCCAGCCCCATTCTGATGATTGTTATAAATCCTATTTGTTGAAAACGTGTTCCCGGAACTGGCCTCATCCAACCACNNACCAACCACAGTCCATACCAACTGCTGGTGTAAATTTGATTTGAGGAGAAAGTGTTGTTATTTCCATCGTTGATTCGAACTCCATGACCAGTATTATCATAAAAGTTAGTCGCGGTTACCCCTTTGGAGTAAGTGCTCGTGTTGTTGTCAACATGAAGGAAAAACAGACCATAGTAGTTAGAATGGACACGGGATCTCTCAATAGTGATACCCTCATTACTATTTTCCCCGTTAACTGAATCAAAGAAAAGACCATTCCTCTGCCAAGCTTCTCTTCCTAGATCACAGATGTCAGCATACTGCAGGACAGTTTCCGAACCAGCCTTTGCCAGAATATAGGCTTCATAGCTTTCAGCATTGGAGGCAGTGCAGGCAGTTCCGGCTTCAGCTGTAATGTGAGCATAGTCAAAAATTTCGTACTGATCACTCTGTCTAACCCCGTCACTAATATCGAATGTATGGCCGGTATCAAGAGTTGTAAACGGATCAGGATCAGCAATGACTTTAAATGAATCATTACCTGAGCAATTGCTATCATTATCCACTGAGTCAACCACCCGTAGGTAGCCAATACCAGTTATGTCGTGGAGATACCTCCCTGTACCCTCATCGTTCGCTGATATGACAGATGCGGAGTTGGAGCAGACTGTTCTTACTGGACCAGAACCAGAGATAGACGAAATCGTAGCATCAGTTGATGAGGTATCGCTTCTGACTAGAGTTGTCGCAGTAGTATCAGTTATCTGGTAAACCTTACCAAAGGCTAATGAACTAGTAGAAGTGATACGTACAAACTTATTGTTGTGTTCGTCTACATTCCACGCCCTAGTGGTATCAGTGATCGTGGTTTCATTGGTCGTGCTATTACTATGACCTAGAGCCTCCTGTAATCCAGTGGCCTGCAGCTTTCCGGTTGCCTCCACCTCAATTCCGGTATCAGAAGTAGCACTGGGATTGAGCCGCAGTACAGTATTTTTTGATANNTGAGAGCACCTTCTCCGGTAGTTCCTCCAGCTGCTCCAATTTGGATAATGCAGTTGGGACACTCAACCGGTGAACTGTTGTTATTGATATCTATATAAATAGTTGAACCTTCAGACAAACCAACAGTAGAGAAGCTTCCGTACTGCCCATCGGTCGCGGCAATCGTCATCTTCCCATTAACTTCAAACGTACTGGTTTGGCCGTTAGATGGATTAAATCCTACCATTCCATTACCAATGACCAGAGTGTCTGTTGCATTGGCAGCCGAGACTTTCATACTGTTATAAATAGTCCAACCTGCAAGGCTGTTAAAAACAACTTTATAAAACGCTGATGAACCATCAAGCGTGCCCCAGAGAGACCCTCCTGTACCATTAAAAGTAGCTGTGTTTATTCCCCACGTAACCGTACCAGCATTATGGTATGAACCTCCCATAGTCACATCACCTCCCGGAACAAAGGTTTTACCCTCCCAGATCAACAGGACAATATTGCCGGGAATCGTTAAGGTACTGCCTGAGAATGAATACAAATCATCACCATCGCTTTGGTTTACATCTGAAAAATCTGCATTGGTAATGGCAGTACCGGTTTTATCACTTCGAGCCGTGACATGGTCACGGGAAATATCTAAACCTGTAATATTTGAGGTTGTATCATTGGCAATCGTGACCACCGAGCCTTTGAATGATGAATTATCATCCAGATATACCAATACTGCATCTCCAGCATTCCCAATCGTAACTCCGGGTTTACTATACGTTCCATTTACTTGAACGGTCGTGGTTACGGGAGTTTGACCCTCAGCCACAATGGTGACGGTGGTTCCTGAAGCAGCAGTAAGGGTGGTGGATTCATCGGTATCTTTGATTGTTCCAGAAACAGTAATACCACTAGGTGCGCAGGTATCAGCATTGATTGTCCAGCCACTATTGTTGCCATTTTCCTCTGTTGAATTATCAGCTGTTACCGTAGTTGGCGTAGCATTACCGTCTTCTACATCTACATAATCAATATCGACTGTTGCTCCCGTAACCGTTAAATCCCATGTATTATCGTTTGTCACTGAGTCAAGGAAGATTCTCCCCGTTGTACAGTCAGAACCTTGCAAGGTCAGGTTATTGGTTACAATGGTGGTTTGAGCTTCGTCAAACTTGAGAGCCTTACCGGCAGTTGAGGAAGAAAGACTATAGAACGTTGTGTTTCCAGTATAGGTGAGTTCTGAAGTCTTAGCTGCATCATTAAAGATGACGGTTCCGTTATTGTGGGTAAAGGTACCGTTATTGGTAAAGTGGCCGGCAATGGTTAAGGGATAGCTGGCATTGGAACTGGCACTGTAGGTACCGGAAGCATTGATGGTAAAGTTACCTCCTATGGTAACTGCTCTATCATTGGTATTACCATCAAGGATTAAGGCATTGGTCCCATCACCAACGATCAGGGTATTGAGAACTGACAAGGGAGCATTTAAGACTGAAGTGCCGGTTCCTGCCAGACTAAAGTTATATGCAGTTAGAGCTGCTGTTCCCCCACCAATTGTTCCCGCTCCGTAAACCGTCACCGTACCAGAAGTGCATGAAGGACAAGTTAAGGCAGCTGTTGAACCTGAAGTAGTAAGATGACCACCATATACGGAAACATTTTTGTTCTGCACCTCTAAAGTATTACCTGAGTTAATCACTAAGTCAGCGCTAGCATCCCCACTACTACCTAAGGTAGCATCAATACTTAGTGTAGTGATTTGGTTGGTCCCGTTTAGAATCAGTTCACAGGGGTTAAAAGTCCCGCTACCGGAAATTGATGAACCCTTAAAGTACAGATTAGCCCACCCATTACAGGTAGAATTGGGGATAACTCCATAATAATTCCCGTTTATAACCATTGCTCCACGAACTTCCATTTCTTGGTTTCCTTCATTGAAAGTAGTGTTAGACTCCAACTTGAAGATGCCATCAATTGTGGTGTATCCACCAATACCTGTAAACTTATTGGGAATGTTAATAGTGACATTATTGTAGGAACCCATTCCGGAAGAGGGAGTAATATTTTGTAAAGTAGTATCATTACTCCCCATATAAACTACCGTTGATGTTGCCGGTGAGAAATTTCCCCGAGCACTCCCATTCCAAGCTACGTAAAAGGGTCGACTGTCGCCTGTTCCTGAACCAAGAATATTCCAGGTCCGGTTACCGGCATTCAACGTCGTCACTACCCCAGCCGTATCGTCATTTAACCCCACAAACATTCTGTTAGTAATCGTTATAGTACCGCTACCTCCAGTTTGGGTGGTAACCGTATGAGAAGCGGTACCGCTAAAGGTAAGGTTGTAAAAGGTCCAGTTATTAGCTCCGGAAGTGGTCCCAAAGTTAGCCGCTCCTCCTCCTCGCAGTTGTACCGTTCCGTTGGTCATGTTGACTGTTCCAGTACCGGTTAGATAANNGAAATAGTTAAGTCACCTGTTCCGTTTAGAGTTCCATCAATAGAAGCTCCTCCAGTAACAGTTGTTGCTGCTTGAATTTGAAGTGTAGCGTCACTATCTACAGTAATAACTCCTGAAATTGACGAAGTTGCAGTATCCATATACATAGTCGCACTGTCATCAATATGTATACCTCCAATCCCTTGAGTAGTCACTGTCCCATTCGGATCATAGGTTATACCACTAAAAATATGGAACTCATATCCAGAATTCATAGTTAAACTTCCTGAAGAGACTGAAAACAAATCATCACTATCAGCTTGATCCACACCCCCAAAATCAGCATTACCAATACCAGTCGCTGTTTTATCACTCCGAGCTATCACTCTACTTTGATAAATATCCAAACCCGTAATATTTGACGTTGTATCGTTGGCAATGGTGACTACACTGCCTTTATAGGAAGCATTATTATCCAAATACACTAAAACGGCATCACCGGCATTCCCAATAATCACACTACTACTACTGTACGTTCCATCAGCTTGAACTGTTGTCGTTACAGAACTCTGTCCTTCAGCGACGATGGTTACTGTTGTTCCTGAAGCTGCTGTTAAAGCTGTT
>DCTD01000015.1:3163-3651 GCA_002335355.1 Patescibacteria group bacterium UBA1449 | reverse complement strand
TCCCTGTGTAGTAGAGAATTCGCTCAGTCGTAGTTGTCTTACCTGCATCGATATGAGCGATAATTCCAATGTTACGCAGAAGGTTTAACGGCATGTGCCGTTTATAGTCTTTTGTTGTTGTAGTTGCCATATATAAAAATTGTATTATTAAATGTTTAGTCTTCTATAGTAACTTACGCAGTTTTTTAATCAGTTTCCTAAATGAAACTCAAAAGTCAAAACTCAAAGGTCTAAGATGCAAGTTAAAACTCAAAAGTGACATCACTTAGTTACTTTTGAAGTATAATTTTGCCTTTTGACTTTTAAATTTTGACTTATAATCAAACCTTTTTATACGTATTAACCTATTATACAGGAAATTTATAAAAAAAGGCTCGACAATTCTTTTACCACCTGAAGTGAGCAAAGGCTTTGTTGGCTTCAGCTGCACGATGTGTATCGTTACGTTTCTTAACTGCAGCTCCCTCATTGTTTAAAGCAGCAGTTAG
>DCTD01000015.1:2540-3156 GCA_002335355.1 Patescibacteria group bacterium UBA1449 | reverse complement strand
CAGTTTTTCAGCAAATGTGTGGTATTCCTTGTTTGGTCGTTGACGAGCAGCTGCAATTAGCCATCTGATAGCTAAGGTTTCACGCCGATCACCTTTTACTGGTACCGGCACTTGGTATGCTGCTCCACCAACCCGACGAGATCTCACTTCCATAATTGGCTTAATGTTATCCAAAGCCTGGCGCATGAGATCAACCGGATCCTCGGTTTTCAATTCTTTTGCCAAAATATCTAGGGCTTTATAAACCTGTTTTTGGGCAACTGTTTTTTTACCATCAATCATAACCCGGTTAATAAGACGGGTCACAAACCGATTTCCATAAACCGGATCTGGAGGTAGTAAGCGTTTCGTAATTCTTCCTGATCGTGACATAAACTATTATTAGGTTACGCAACCTGTAAGAAATCTTCAGAGAACTCTCTCTTACTCAAATCACGTAACAATTTTTATTAATTATTTTGCAGCAGCAACATTTTCAGTTTTACCTGACTTGCCACCCCGTTTAGTACCATACTTAGACCGAGATTGCATGCGTTTATCAACTCCCAAACAGTCATACTTACCACGGATAACATGGTACTTAACACCTGGCAAGTCTTTAACTCTACCGCCTCTG
>DCTD01000015.1:0-2530 GCA_002335355.1 Patescibacteria group bacterium UBA1449 | reverse complement strand
AGTAACTTCCATTTTATTGGAAAGCCGAACTCTGGCTACTTTCCGTAGGGCTGAGTTTGGTTTTTTCGGTGTCATGGTTTTGACTACAGTACAGACTCCCCGTTTCTGAGGATTAGTGGTTTTTACCACTTCCCGTTGCAAAGCATTAAACGATTTGCGTAAAGCCGAAGCTTTCACCTTGTTTGGCTGCTTTTTTCTGGGTTTTCTGATTAATTGGTTTATTGTAGGCATAGTGTTATCTTCCTTTCGTTAAGTTACATTACAGTTTCATTGATTCGTGCCCGTTCGACCGATGTCGGAATCAGACGGCCAATGATAACANNTTGTTTCCTGGAATGAAGCGGCAGACAACCAGCTTTCAGTATACAACGCAGCACGGGTAATACCCAAGAGCACTACTTGAGCTGTAGCTGGTTCACCACCAGCAGCGAGAACTGCCTCATTCTCCATCTCAAACTTGTGACGGTTAACGAGTTCTCCTGGCAAGAGTGAAGTGTCACCGGCTGAATCAACTCGGACTTTGGATGACATTTCTCTGGTAATAACTTCAAAGTGTTTATCATTAATGGAAATACCTTGTGACTCATACACTTCTTGTAACTCATCAATGAGGTATTCCTGGGTTGCCCGTAAGCCTTTGATGGTCAGTAATTCCTTGGGATTTAAGCCACCAGTTGATAACTGATACCCAACCGGGATTAAGTCGCCATCTTTCACCTTTAAGGTGCTAGTTAAGGGAATTAAATACTTCTTCTCTTCAATCGGCTTAACGTTGGTGTTGGTAACAATAACAACGTAACCTTGATCACTTTCTTCAACACTGACTTTACCGGCAATTTCTGAAATTGGCGATAAAATCTTGGGTGTTCGCAGCTCAAAGATTTCTTCAACCCGTGGTAAACCTTGAGTCACGTCAGCCATAACCACACCTCCGGTGTGCTTAACCCGCATTGTCAGTTGGGTACCGGGTTCACCAATTGACTGGGCCGCAATTACTCCAACCGGAACTCCAATTTCAACTGGTTTCTTGGATGAAAAATCCCACCCATAGCATTTCTGACATAAACCATATGGAGCTTCACAGGTAATCGGGGAGTAGATAGCAACTTTAGTTACTTCAGCTTTATAAACTGCTTCAGCCAACTCCTCGGTAATCATCTCACCCTTTTTCACCAAGACTTCTTCAGTTTTGGGATCTTTGACTGCTTTGGCAGCTATCCGACCCATGATACGAGCAATAAATGACTTATCACGTTTAGAATCTCGGCGAAGCTCGAAGTATTCTTCAGTACCACAGTCCTCGATTCTAATAATGACATCATGAGCCACATCAACCAATCTTCTGGTTAAATAACCGGCATTAGCAGTTTTAACTGCTGAGTCAGTCAAACCTTTCCGTGAACCCCGAGCAGCGGTAACATATTCAAAGATTGATAAACCTTCTCTAAAGTTAGATTTTGTTGGTAGTTCGACGATTTTTCCAAGCGGATCAACAGACAAACCTCTCATAGCCGCTAACTGTTTAATCTGATCTTTAGATGCACGGGTTCCTCCAGACTGAATCATCTGCCGAACCGGGTTGTCCATACTAAAGGCATCCCAGGTTTTATCAGCAATCTCATCGGTGGTTTTCAACCAAAGGTCAATGGATAAACGTCGTTTTTCATCTCTGGTGATTAAACCAAGCTTGTAGTTTTCCTCAATAGCTTCAGCTTTCTTATTTGCCTCTTCAATAATTTCTTGTTTTTGAGGAATAATCCTACAATCAGCGACTGCAACAGAAATTCCTGATCGAGTTTCACCCCAGAATCCAAGGTTTTTAATATTGTCAATCAAGTGCATCATTTCCTCATTTGAGTAATGATTCATGGCTTGACGCATTAGTTTCTTGATTTTAGTGGCATTCATTTCTTCGTTAATAAACTCTATTCCCTCTGGTAAAATCTCATTAAACCAGATTCTGCCTAATGTTGTTTCCATTACTTCAGTGTTAATCCGAACTTTAATCAACTGTTTAAAGCTGATTCTACCAAAATGGAATGCCGTATTAGCTTCGAGTGTGTTGGCAAATACCTCTTCATATACAGGTAAAGCTGCATCAATACTGGTAATGAAATAAACACCCAAAACCATGTTTTTGTTCGGGATGGTAATTGGAGAACCATCTGCAGGTTTAAGCAGGTTCTTTTCCGGCATCATTAAGGTAATAGCCTCTTCCTGAGCACTACTTGAAAGAGGCACGTGGACAGCCATTTGATCTCCATCAAAGTCAGCATTGTACCCAGTACAAACACACGGGTGTAACCGAATAGCGTTCCCTTCAATTAAGACAGGGAAGAAAGCCTGGATACCAAGCTTATGTAAGGTTGGTGCCCGGTTAAGCATAACCGGATGCTGTCTAGTAATTTCCTCTAAAATGTCAAAAACCTCGGCTGGCCGTTGTTCTAGAACATGTTTAGCACTTTTAACGTTTGGTGCTAACCCTCGAATGATTAACTCTTTCAAGACATATGGTTTAAACATCTCTAAA
>DCTD01000031.1 GCA_002335355.1 Patescibacteria group bacterium UBA1449 | reverse complement strand
GATGCTTCAAAAGATAAACTTACAAGAGATAAGATTGTTAATTATATGACCCAAATTGCTGGACAAAAAGTTCAGGTCAGAGAAGCTAAAAAAGCTATTTCAGACTTTGGTATTAGAAAAGGTGATCCAGTCGGAATTAAAGCTACTATAAGAGGTGAACGAATGTACGAGTTCTTTGATAAATTATGTTCTATAGTTTTACCCAGAGTTCGTGATTTCCAGGGTGTAAGCCTTAAAGCTTTTGATGAAAAAGGTAATTATAATCTTGGATTATCAGAACAAATTATCTTTCCCGAAGTGGAATATGATAAAATTGACCGCACCCGTGGATTACAAATAACTATTAAAGTTAAAAATGCAGACAAAGAAAGTTCATACCTTTTACTAAAACTTTTAGGTATGCCTTTCGAAAAAGAAGAAAATAAATAAGGAGTACATAATTTATGTCAACAACTGCAAAATTTGTTAAAGATATAAGAAAAAAACCAAAATATTCGACTCGTCAACACAATAGATGTCATCTTTGTGGAAGACCTCGCGGTTATATTAGAATGTTTGGAATATGTCGTCTTTGTTTTAGAAAATTAGCTCATAAAGGTGAATTACCAGGAGTTACTAAAGCAAGTTGGTAAAAAAATAAATTATAAATTTGAAATTAATTATATGTATAGTGATCCAATAGCAGATATGTTAACTAGAATCAGAAATGGCTATATGGCCAAAAAAGAGTTTGTGATCGTGCCTCATTCAAAAATGAAAGCAGCTATTGCTAACGTCTTAGTTGAGGAAGGGTACCTGAAAGCTGTGACGGTTAAGGAAGAGAATAATAAAAAGGATTTAGAAATTGCCTTACAGTATATCAACGGGAAACCGGCAATAACAAGAGTGGTACGGATCTCAAAAGCAGGTAGACAAGTATATAAAAATAAGAAAAGCCTGCCATATGTCTTATCAGGTTTAGGTAAATCAATTATTTCAACCTCACAAGGGATTATGACTGCCAATCAAGCTCGTAAGAAATCATTAGGAGGAGAAGTTGTTTGTAATGTGTGGTAAGTAAGCCACAGAGTTAACAAAACGAAAAGCATATGTCTAGAGTAGGAAAAGCACCAATTACCATACCAGAAAACGTTACGGTGAGTGTAGAAAACCGAATGATAAACGTTAAAGGTCCTAAAGGCGAGGTTTCTATCCCGTTTAGACGGGGAGTCAACGTTGCCGTTAACGATAGTGTTGTTACCGTAACCAGGAAAAATGATGTTAAAGCTACCGTGGCTCAACATGGTACAGTCCGTAACCTTATTAATAATGCTATTACTGGGGTAAGAGAAGGGCATCAAAAGACGTTGGAATTAGTTGGTATCGGCTACAGAGCTCGGATGGAGGGAAACACCTTAAACATGTCTTTAGGGTTTTCTCATCCTGTCATTGTGGAACCGAAAGAAGGAGTAACTTTTGCCGTTGATAACCAGAGTAAGGTTATTGTCAGTGGTTTTGACAAACAGTTAGTTGGACAAGTAGCTGCTGATATTCGCGCTATTCGTCCTCCTGAACCCTATAAAGGCAAAGGAATCCGCTACGAAAACGAAGTGATTATCAAGAAAGCTGGTAAGACCAGTAAGGGAGAGTAATATGGATCACGAAGTAACATCTACTCAGCGTCGAAAAATAAGAACGAGAGCTCGGGTTGCTCGTTTTAGTGATCGGCCTCGACTCTCAGTCTTTAGATCAGGTAAACATATTTATGCCCAAGTCATTGAGCCAAACACTGGTAATACTATTGCTAGTGCCAGTGATCTTGATGTGAAGACTAAAGGTACTAAAACTGAAGCTGCTTTTGCCGTTGGTAAACAGATTGCAGAAAAAGCACTTGCTAAGGGTGTTACCGAAGCCGTTTTTGATCGCGGTAGTTATAAGTACCATGGTCGGGTAAAAGCTGTCTGTGAAGGAGCCCGGCAAGCAAAATTAATTATTTAAAACGTTATGGAACCAAGACATTCACAACCAAAAGAATTTGAAGAAAAAGTTATTGAGATTAAACGCTTGTCTAAAAAGACTAAGGGTGGTAACAAGATCAGTTTTTCAGCCCTTGTTGTCATTGGTGATACAAACGGTAGAGCAGGTGTTGGTTTAGATAAAGCTAATGATGTACTCTCAGCTATCCAGAAAGCAATTCGCAAAGCAAAAAATAACTTAGTTACCGTTACACTAGCAAATGGAACCATCCCTCATGAAGTCTATTTTGAAGACGGTGCAGCCAAGATTCTGCTTAAACCAGCTCCGGTAGGAACAGGAGTCATTGCCGGTGGTCCGGTACGGGCAGTCGTTGAAGCTTTTGGCATTAAAAACATCGTTTCCAAGTGCATGGGTACGGCAAATAAAACTGCCAATGTCTTAGCCACATTCAAAGCCCTCCGGCAAATGAAAATAGTTGCCAAGCAAACAAAACATGCTGACAAACCGGTTCAAGATAAAGAAACTCAACCAGTAAAAAAAGAAAAAACTGAAAAAAAGGTAAAAAAGGTTAGTAATAACGACACGGTTACTGCTGCCAAACCCAAGAAAACAGCAGCGCAGAAAAAGACTAAATCGTAATTACTTTACTCATATGGTGACACTAGCAACATTACCAAGAACAAACACAAAAACAAGTAAACGGCTTGGCCGTGGTTATGGGAGCGGCAAGGGTGGTCATACAGCCTCTAGAGGTCAGAAAGGTCAAAAAACCCGTGATACTGTCAAACTTTTGTTTGAGGGAACTAAATCAAACAAAGATTTCTTTCGGAGAACTCCCTGGTTACGTGGCAAGAATCGCTTAAAACCTCAGGTTAAGGAAGTGGTTATTAAACTCTCAGCTTTAGATGTTTTTAAGGATGGCGATGTCGTTGATGTGCCAGCCTTGGTAAAAGCTGGGTTATTAACTCAAACAGATGCCCAACGGAGCCGAGTAAAAGTGTTAATGGATAAAAAACTGGATAAGAAATTGGACTTACAGATACCGGCTTCAAAAGCAGTTTTAGCAAGTTTAAAGGGGTAGGTTTTTTGCATACAAGCAGCGTAATTGATACAATAAGGCTGTTATAGCTTGAAGCTGCTTATGTAGCTAGAAAGAGCATAAGCAGTTTTTCATTTTTTACAACCGTAATCAAACGATCATAGTTTACATGTTGCGTTGTTAGGTAGTATTTAAGACAAGGACAAAGTACTACATATCAACTGAATTACTTTGGGAATTGCGGAATTCATCTCAGCTGTTTTTAACTCAAAAGAACTTCGAAATAAGTTCCTATTTACGATAGGCATTCTTGTTCTATTTCGATTTGTTGCTCATGTTCCTCTACCTGGTGTTGATACCTTGGCTTTAAGAGCCTTATTTGCTGGTAACCAACTCTTAGGACTACTGGATATCTTTTCTGGAGGAACACTGGCCAATTTTTCCATTATTGCTTTAGGAGTAGGGCCATATATCAATGCTTCAATTGCCATGCAGATTAAGCAGTTTGTGGTACCGCGGTTAGAACAACTGGCAAAAGAGGGAGATTATGGTCGGGAGAAGATAAACCAGTATACCCGCTTTCTAACAGTACCGTTAGCTGCTTTTCAAGCTATCGGGATGATTGCTATTCTTCAGCAGCAGACTCCTCCCATCATTACTGAGGCTAATCTTATAGTTTTAGCTGGTATGGTCATTGTCATGGTTACCGGTACGCTGTTTTTGATGTGGCTGGGTGAACTGATAACTGAGTTTGGCGTTGGCAATGGTGTTTCACTGCTTATCTTTGCCGGTATTGTTGGTCGCTTGCCAGTTACCTTATTTCAGACTCTATCAGTGGCTGACACCTTTGATCCCATGAACCTGCTTATATTCGGACTCATGGCTGTTGGGGTAATTGCCGGGATTGTTACTGTTAACGAAGCAACTCGCAAGATCACTATTTCATATGCTCGACGGCAGCGGGGACAAATGGCAGTTGGCAGTATTGATTCCCATATTCCTTTGCGGGTAAACCAGGCTGGAGTAATTCCTATCATTTTTGCTGTGTCCTTAGTTTTAATGCCGTCCTTTGTTGGCCGGTATCTACAAACAGTCGCTAATCCAACGGTTAGCTCTATTGGTACCACGATCAGTACGGTTTTTAATCCTGATAGTCTCATGTACAATGTTATTTACTTTCTGTTAGTGGTTCTATTTACCTATTTCTATACTTCAGTTACGTTTAACCCAACCAAGATTGCTGATGAGGTCAAAAAACAGGGAGGGTTTATACCGGGGATTCGGCCGGGCCAACCAACTGCTCTCTATTTGAATAAGATCCTTTCCAGAATAACCTTAGCCGGAGGTGTCTTTTTAGGGGTCATTGCCATTTTGCCCTCAATTGCCCGGGAACTGACTCAAATTAACACCCTAGCTATTGGTGGGACGGGATTACTGATTGTCGTTTCGGTTGTTCTGGAAACGAGCAAAGGCTTACGGGCTCAGTTAGTTATGCGCAACTACGATAAGTACTTATAAAGGTCAAATACCAAATTTCAAATGTCAGAATTATTGTTCTGAACTTTGAATTTTGAGTTTTGAATTTATTTTATGTTTATCATTATTTATGGTCCTGAGGGTTCAGGCAAAACAACTCAAGGCAAACTGTTATCTGAGAAACTCGGTTTACCGTTGCTTATTTCAGGTGACTTGGTTCGCAAGTATGCCAAAGAAGATAAGGGAATCATGGGAGAAATTTGCCGGAATGCTTTACACAAAGGTCACTACGTAGCTGATTCAGAGATGTATGTCTTATGGAAACAGCGTTTAAAGGAAAAAGATGTTGAAAATGGCTTTATTATTGATGGTTTTCCCCGTAACATGTCCCAAGCGCTTTTCTTGGATGATAAACTGAGTAAGTATGGAAAAGAAGTATCCTTAGCTATCCATCTTAAAGTGAGAGAGAAAGTCTCAATTGAACGGTTGGTTAAACGCGCTCGGAGGAATCCTGATGGCACCTTAAACGATACTCCAGATCTCATCCGTGAACGATTGCGCCGCTATAAAATGGAAGAAAAAGATGTCTTGGACTTTTATCGTCAAAAAGGGGTTTTAAAAGAAATTGATGGTGAACGTAGTATCGAAGAAATTCACGCTGACATTCTGGAAAAAGCCCTACATTTTCAGCATGCACATCCTCAAGCCTAACCTACAGATAGCAATAGATGGTCCGGTGGCTGCCGGCAAAGGCACAATCTCAAAACTGCTGGCTGAAAGACTTGGTATCCTTTATGTTGATACCGGAGCTATGTATCGGGCTCTTGCCCTATTTGTTCGGGATCAAGGCATTACTTTTGAAGATGAAGCTCAGATTTGTAAGATTCTCAGTCAAAAACAACCGACAGTTGTCTTACGGACACCTACAGAAGAAGAAAAAGATGGTCGTTTAGTGACCGTTCTTCTCAATAACGAAGATGTCTCCTGGAAAATTCGGACTGAAGAAATTAGTCATGGAGTCTCAGTTATCACCCGGTATCGGTGTGTCCGTGACTATATGGTACCTCAACAGCAACGATTAGCTGCTTCTACCAGCGTGGTTATGGAGGGGCGAGATATCACCACGCGAGTGCTACCCAACGCTGACTTAAAGATCTACATGGATGCTTCAGAGCAAATTCGGGCAGAACGGCGGTATCAGCAGTTACTTGAACGGGGTGAAGATACTACTCTTGAAAAGGTTCTAACCGATCTTCAGAAACGTGATTCCCGGGATATGAACCGAACCTTAGATCCTCTCACTAAGGCAGAAGACGCGTGGGTACTCGATACCACACCGTATGCTATACCAAAAGTTGTTGATCTTATCTGCCAGAGATTACAAGAAAGGGAGCTTCTTTCATGAATGCTGATCTAAAAAAACCAACTGAAATTGTCCTCATGCAAGCAGGCGGTCAGAAACTATCAGCTATTTTGGCGCAACTTATTGAACAAACGATCGTTGGCACAACGCCTCAAGCTATTGAGAAACTGGCATATCAACTCATTGTAAAAGCAGGTGGTAAGCCAGGCTTTGCAATGGTGCCTGGGTATCACTGGGCGACATGTATTACCGTCAATGATGCTGTGGTTCATGGCATTCCTACAGATAAACCGCTTAAGTCTGGAGATGTGGTTACAATTGATATTGGTATGTACTACAAGGGGTTCCACACGGATATGAGCACTTCAGTAGAAGTTCTTGATCCTGGTGCTTTACCCAATCCTGAAACCCAACGGTTTCTTAGTACTGGTCAACAGGCATTAGGGGCAGCTTTAGCGTGCATTAAACCCGGTAATAGAATAGGTCATATTTCTAAAGCCATTCAGGATACTATTGAAGCAGCAGGTTACAGTTGTGTTGAAGACCTAACCGGTCATGGTGTGGGAAAACAACTTCATGAATATCCGCCAGTACCAACAATTCTAGTTAGACCAATAGATCAGACACCTCTGTTAAAGGAGGGTATGACGTTGGCAATAGAGGTCATTTATGCCCAGGGCGGACCACAGACTTATACCGATCCAAAAGATGGTTGGACAATTTTTACACAAGATGGTAAAATCGCAGCAGTCTATGAGAAGACCATCGCGGTAGTCGGCGATGGTTATTTGCTTATTACACCATAAAAAAATGGAGACTAATGCGCTCTTTGCGTATTAGGTTTTTTTTGCTATAATTCACGTCTGTACTTATGGCTAAACAAAATGTTGAAGTAAAAGAGGGAATGGTAGTCGAAGCTCTGCCCAACACAACCTTTAGAGTTGAACTGGATGAGGATAAACGGTTGGTACTATGTACCTTGTCAGGTAAGATGCGCATGTATAAGATTCATGTTTTACCTGGTGATCGGGTTAAGGTTGAGTTTACGCCATATGATGAAACAAAAGGACGGATTGTGTATCGAGGGAAGTAAGAGACTAGAGACTAAAAATTAGAAACAATGAGTTTATAGTTTACAGTTTCTTGTCTTAACGCTATCAATCTTATGAAAGTACAAGCAAGTATTAAAACCATTTGTCGCGATTGCAAAGTAGTCCGGAGACGCGGTATGCTCATGGTTATTTGCAAACGCAGCCGTAAACATAAACAACGTCAAGGATAATTCTGCAAAGCAGAAAAAGGAAAACTTATATGCCAAGAATAGCAGGTGTTGATATACCAGAAAACAAACGAACCGAAATTGCCTTACGCTACATCTATGGTATTGGTCCTGCCAATGTACAGACCGTCCTTAAGATTGCCAATGTCGATGGTAATAAGCGGGCCAAGGAACTTACCGATCAGGAAGTTGCCCGTTTAGTCAAAGCCCTTGAAACTACGCCCGTTGAGGGTGTTTTGCGCAAGATTATCAACGATAATGTCCAACGCCTAAAACAAGTCAGAGCCTACCGAGGTCTGCGCCACATTGCTCGGCTTCCAGCTCATGGTCAACGGACTCGGGTAAATGCCCGGACTCGTCGAGGTAAGAGAATGACAGTTGGTTCAATGACTAAAGAAATGGCTCAGAAACTTGAGACTGCTAAGAAAGTATAAATTTAAGATATATTCTATGGCTACAGCACAAGCAAAATCAACCACTCGAACTAGTAATAAAAACATTCAGATAAATAACGGTCGGTTATACGTGACAGCGACGTTTAACAATACCCTGGTAACTATCACTGATGAAAAGGGTAATGCTGTTGCCTCCGGTTCCACTGGAGCTGTTGGGTTTAAAGGCTCACGCAAATCAACTCCGTTTGCAGCTACTACCGCTATTGATAATGTATTACAAAAAGCTAAACAAATGGGACTAAAACAACTTAAAGTTTATATCAAAGGCCCTGGTGTTGGCCGTGACGCAGTCCTGCGAGTCCTACGTGGTAGTGGTGTTCGGGTTGTCCAAATTGCTGACGTTACCCCAATGCCACATAACGGCTGTCGGCCAAAGAAACGCCGTCGAGCATAATAACAATTAGTAATTAGAAACTTGAAAATTGTATGGCAAGATATACTGGACCAAAAAATCGCTTAGCACGAGCTTCAGCCCGAGATTTGGGTTTAAAGACGAATACGGTCAAACTCGACCGTCGTATCGGTGTACCACCAGGTCAACATGGACCTAAAGGTAGACGGGGGAAAAGCAGTGATTACAGCTTACAACTTAAGGAAAAACAAAAAGTCAGATGGATGTATGGAATCTTGGAAAGACAGTTCAGACACTATTTTGAAGAAGCCCGTAAGAATCCTGCTGCTACCGGTACCAGAATGCTCCAGCTTTTGGAAATGAGACTGGATAACATCGTTTATCGAGCCGGTTTAGCACCAACCAGAACAGCTGCCCGTCAGTATGTTTCTCATGGACATGTCCTAGTTAATGGTAAAAAAGTTGATATTCCGTCTTATCAGATGAGAAGTGGCGAAACTGTTAGTTTAGATGCGAAGATGCTGGAAACACCAACGGTTAAAGAATTACTTGAAAACAAAAAAATTGATATCCCTAAATGGCTGGAACGGAAAGCAGCCGTTGGTAAAGTCGTTCGAGAACCCGAACGGGAAGAACTCGACGGGGATATCTCCGAACAATTAATTGTTGAGTATTATTCACGATAAACCCATTACTCTTGCGGGATAGAGTCGAAACATCGACTCTGAGTAAGGAGTAAGGAATTTGCATATGATGCAACCACAATTTATTATCAAACCTTTAACCGAAGAGGCAGATTATGCCCGGATTTCCATTGAACCGCTTGAACAAGGCTATGGACATACTGTTGGCAATGCCTTGCGCCGCACCTTACTGACTTCTATTAAAGGAGCAGGAGTTGCTTCCGTTAAGGTCGATGGGGTTAAACACAAGTTTTCTACCTTAACCGGGATGAAAGAAGACATTATTGAGTTTATCTTAAACGTAAAGCAAGTTCGTCTGAGCTACGATGGAGATGAACCGGTTGAGTTACGGTTAGATGTTACCGGCAAGAAAGAAGTGACTGCCGGAGATATTGAGACACCAGCAGGGGTTGAAATCATCAATAAAGACTTAGTTTTAGCTCATTTAACTGCAGAAAAAGCTAAACTTAAAGCTACCATTGTGGTTGAGAGTGGTTATGGATACAAAACTGCTGAAGAGCGTCATACCACTACACTCGGAGTAATTCCTTTAGATACGGCTTTTTCACCAGTTTTACGGGTTAAATATGATGTTAAAGAAACCCGTGTTGGCCGACGCACTGACTTTGATAACTTGTTAATGGATATCTGGACAAATGGTACCATCAGCCCAATGGAAGCCGTTACCAAAGCAGCTCAGACCTTGATTTCCTACTTTGAACAGATTGTTAATCCGGTTGTTCCTGAAGTAACTGAAAAAGAAGAGACTAATCCAGAAGAACAGGAAGTCATGAAGTTAACTGTTGAAGAATTGGATCTANNCGCAAAGGCGGCTTTAAGACTGTCAAAGACCTGTCTAAAGCTACCCGTGATGAGATTGCAAAAGTCAAGAACTTAGGGAACAAATCAGTTGATGTGGTCATTGATCGGGTAAGAGAAAAAGGAGTAAGTATTAATGCCTAAGGAGAACGTATGCGACACCAAGTAAGTGGTAAAAAATTAAACCGAAATAGTAAACACCGTGAGGCAATGCTGAAAACCATGGTTATGCAGTTGGTTACTCATGGCCATTTAACTACCACAGAAACCAAGGCTAAGGTTGTTAAAGGCGTAACTGAGAAATACTTAACCAAAGGTAAAGAAAACACCTTGCATGCCCGTCGGCAACTGATTTCTGAACTCGGCAATGTGACGACAGCTCATAAACTAATTGAGATTGCAGCCAACGGAACTATGGGGGTCATTAAGTCTGTCCGCTTAGGCCGGCGTTTAGGGGATAACACTATGATGATGAAACTGGAGTTACCCTTACCAGCCAAACCCGAAGAACCTAAAAAAGCCGACAAGAAAGCTGCTAAAGCTGAGACGAAACCAGCCAAGGTTGAAAAACCTAAGAAAGAGACTAAAAAAGAAGCATAAACGACTATGAACACTCAAGCAACCAAACAAACCGATATTAAAAGAACCTGGCATCATATTGATGTCAAAGATGAAGTTTTAGGTAGAATCTCTACCAAGATCGCAGAACTTCTAATTGGTAAAAACAAACCTTATTTTGTTGCCAATTTGGATTGTGGCGATTATGTGGTAGTCACCAATGCTGCCAAAGTTGATGTAACTGGCCGTAAAGCCAAACAAAAACTGTATTCCCGGCACTCAAACTACCCAGGTGGGTTTAAACAGATTAGTTTTGAAGATCAAATCAAGAAAGATCCCCGGCAAGTTATTATCCATGCCGTAAGAGGGATGCTGCCGAAAAATAAACTGCAAGATCTGCGGCTTAAGCGCCTTAAAGTCTTTGCAGGCAGCGAACATCCATACGCTGATAAATTTAGCAATAAGTAAATAAGAGGTAAGATATTATGGCTACACCAGCACCTACTACACCAGAAGAAAAGAAGACCTTTAAAGTCAAAAAAGACTATATCTATGCAGTTGGCCGACGTAAGGAAGCCACTGCTCGTGTCAGATTGTACCCCAATGAAAAAGGTGAGGTCGAAGTTAATGGTATGCGGATAGAAGAGTATTTCCCTGGCGAAATGAATAAAGCTGAGTACATGGAACCATTAAGAAACTGCAATGTTATAGGCAAGTACCGGATTACCATCA
>DCTD01000099.1 GCA_002335355.1 Patescibacteria group bacterium UBA1449 | reverse complement strand
ATTGATTTGAAATAAAAAAGATAAAATCCAAAGCACGAAATCCGAAATTCGAAACAATGGATACTAATTTTAGGTTTATCTTGTTTCCAATTTCGATATTCGAGTTTCGAGTTTTAAAGATATATGGCAGATACACAACGCATTAGAGTTAAACTAAAAGCCTTTGATCATCGGGTTATTGATGAGTGTGGTGCTAAAATTTTACAAACAGCCCTTTCAACCGGTGCAAAAGTCCAAGGTCCGATTCCTTTGCCAACCAAACGGAAACGCTTTCCAGTAACGATTAGCCCGCACACTGATAAAAATGCTCGTGAGCATTTCCAAATTTTAACCCATANNACGGCTCTATCGACCGGAGCTAAGGTAGTTGGTCCAGTACCACTACCTACTAAGCGCAAAAAGTTTCCTGTACTTACCAGTCCACATACTGATAAAGATTCTCGGGAGCATTTTCAAGTTTTAACTCATAAAAGATTGATTGACATTGTTAGTCCAAGTGAGAAAACGATTGATTCATTAATGCATTTAGAGTTACCAGCTGGTGTTGGCATTGAAATCAAGATGTAACCTAGGATAACAAATGACAAATGTCAAACGTACGTTTGGCGTTTGCAATTTGAGATTTAGGTTTCTCGAGAATTGCTTTTGAAAAAAACGCGAAAGCACTATATAATATCAACGTTTAGAAGCGCAAAGTTTACAAGCGCATGTCTATTAAAGTAACAAAAACGTAAACAACTAAAAAAGATAAACATTTGGTGAAAACCCGAATGTCGGGTTTTTTTGTTTTTTGACCATGGATACTTTTTACGCAATTAAACAAGGACAAGGACATACTTTTGATACCCGCGGTAAACGCCTGATGGTAACTAAGTTAGTGGCAAAACCATTAACCATTACCCAGGTTAAAAATGCAGACAAAGATGGTTATGCAGCGCTGCAACTGGCTATTGGCGAAAAAAGACGAATCAACAAACCATTACTTGGGCATCTTAAGGCTGCCAAAGTAACTCCGGCTTACATAAAAGAAGTTAGGATGAAACGGTCTAGTCAGAGAGAAGTCGGTGAAGTGGTTGAAGTCAACGATGTGTTACATGTTGGTGATATGGTTACGGTAAGCAGCACGAGCAAAGGTAAAGGGTTTGCTGGAGGCATGAAACGTTACGGTTTTTCGGGTGGTCCAAGAACTCATGGTCAATCAGACCGTGGTCGGGCTCCTGGATCAATTGGTCAAGGGACAACTCCTGGTCGGGTATGGAAAGGGAAACGCATGGCAGGACGCATGGGAAATGAAACCGTTACGAGCAAAGGCGGTCAAGTTGTTTTTATTGACAAAGCAGATCAGGAACTCTGGATTACTGGTACCATTGCAGGAGCTAAGGGTACAGTAGTGAAAATTACGAAAGTTGGTGAAAGAGAATTTCCTGGTTTATTAACCGGACGAAAGAAATTGGACTTACAAGAGGAATTAGCCGCTTCAGAGGCAGCAGAAACAGAAGCACAAGAAGAAGCTACTGAGGAAGCTAAAGAATCAGCTGAACAACCAAAGGAAGCATAAACTATGAAGATACCAGTCTATGATCTTACCGGTACCAAAATCAAAGATATTACTTTAGATAAAGAAGTCTTTGAAGCGCCGATTAATGCTGATTTAATGGCTCAAGCAGTCCGAATATATACCGCCAACCAACGGGTAGCAGCAGCCAAAGCCTTAACCAGAGCAGAAGTTGATCGGACTCGAATGAAAATTTACCGGCAAAAAGGCACTGGTGGAGCCCGCCATGGCGACAGGAGATCACCGATTATGGTAGGTGGAGGTAAAGCTCACGGACCAACAGGAATTCAGAATTTCGAACTTAGACTACCCGAAAAGATGAAAGCAGCAGCACTTAAAAGTGCTTTATCTGTGAAAGCTAAAGAAGGCGGTATCATCGCTGTTGATGGTTTGACTGGAGTTGAGATACCGAAAACAAAGACAATGGCTGAACTTTTCGCTAAAATATTTGATCCAAAAGACTTAAGAAGCATTGCTGTTGTTGTGGCTCCAAAAATGGATCAAGCCATTAAGTCAACTCGCAACTTTGTTTTTGCCCAACCATACAGAGCCCAAGACTTAACCACCTATGAAGTGTTGAAGAGCCGGAAATTACTAGTCACTGTTGAAGCCTTAGAACAATTACAGAAACGTTTATCTACAAAACAGTAATATGAGACAAGATTTAGTACTAAAACGACCAATCATTACCGAGAAAACTATGGCTTTAGCTCAGCTTGGTAAGTTCACCTTTGAAGTGGATCCTGAAGCAACAAAACAGAGTATTGCACAAGCAGTTGAAAACTACTTTAACGTTGAGGTTACCAAGGTTTCTACCGTGACACTTCACGGTAAAACCAAACGGTTTGGTGTTAAACGCCAGCCTAAGAAATTGGCTGATATTCACAAAGCCGTTGTGGAACTCAAAAAAGGCCAAAAAATTGACTTATTCGAAGTTAAAGAAGAGGAGAAAAAATAACGTATGGCAGTACATATAATTAGAGCCACCAATAACGCCCAACGTCACTTGTCTTACCTTAATAGCAAGGGACTATCAAAGAAACGGCCAGAAAAGAGCCTGGTTACTCCAATAAAGAAGAGTTCAGGCAGAAACAATACTGGTCAGGTGACTGTAAGGCATCAAGGTGGGGCTCATAAACGCTATTATCGATTAATTGACTTTAAACGGAACAAAAAAGATATCCCAGCTGTTGTGACTAGTATTGAATATGATCCTAATCGGACAGCCAATATTGCCCTACTTACCTATGCTGATGGCGAGAAACGCTATATCTTAGCCCCAGAGGGATTAAAAATTGGTGATTCAGTTATCACATCAACAAATGCTGATTTTAAGATTGGAAGTTCTTTACCATTAGAAAAAGTTCCGTTGGGTATGCCAATTCATAATATTGAACTGCGACCTGGTAAAGGTGGACAGATTATTCGCAGTGCTGGTTCGTCAGCTATCGTTCAATCAAAAGAAGGTGGATATGCAACTGTTTTACTGCCATCAACAGAAGTAAGAAAAGTACCTTTGACATGTTATGCTACTATTGGTCAAGTCAGTAACGCTGATTGGCAAAACGTGACTTTAGGTAAAGCTGGACGTAAACGCCACATGGGTATTCGTCCGAGTGTTCGTGGTGTGGCTATGGCTCCTAATGCTCATCCTCATGGAGGAGGAGAGGGACGTTCGCCAATTGGTATGCCAGCACCGAAATCAAAATGGGGTAAATCAGTTGCACCCGGAAAAATTACACGGAGACGTCGCAAATATTCAAACACATTAATTGTTAAAAAAAGAAGAAAGTAATGTATGAGCAGAAGTGCAAAAAAAGGACCATTTATTGATCAGAAGTTGCTTGGGAAAGTACTCAAGCAAAAACAGGAAGGCCGTAAAGACATCATTAAAACCTGGGCACGATCAAGTCAGATCCCGCCTGAGTTTGTGGGTCATACACTTGGTGTTCATAATGGAAGAATCTTTACCGAAGTCTACGTGACCGAAGCTATGGTTGGACACCGTTTAGGTGAGTTTTCACCAACCCGAACTTTTAGAGGTCACGGTAAGATGGTGAAACGTGTCATTAGTAAGACATAAAGATTAGAAAGTACTTATGGAAGTTGTTGCTTATCAAAAATTTATTCGTGTGAGCCCGAGAAAACTACGTTTAGTTGCCGATGCAGTCAGAGACATGCATCCAACTGAAAGTTTGGTTCATCTGCAGTTTATTCACAAAGGTGGAGCCAAAATACTTCATAAGTTGATGAAACAGGCAGTGGCAAACGCAGTTAACAACAGCAAACTACAAGAGAAAGACTTGGAAGTAAAACATATCTTAGTAGAAGAGGGACCACGGTACAAACGCTATGTTGCAGCGTCGAGAGGGAGAGCCCGTACGATTCTGAAACGGACCAGTCACGTCAAGGTTGTCCTTGGGGCTAAAGAAACAAAAGTAGAAAAAGGAACTGAAAAGAAAAATCAAGAAGTTACAAAAAAATAACATTAGAAAAAACAGTTTAAAAGATATATATGGGTAAAAAAGTTAATCCACACGGTTTTCGCTTAGGCTTGTTATACCCCTGGAAGTCCAGATGGTTTGCAAGCAAAGAAGACTACCAGAAGTTTTTACTGGAAGATGTTGCCTTGCGGAACTTCTTAATGAAAAAATTGAAAAACGCTGGTGTTGTCAATGTTGAGATAGAACGGTCAATTAAGACTATAAAAATTTCAATCTATGTATCGCGGCCTGGTGTGGTTATTGGCAAGGGTGGATCGGGTTTGGAAGTTTTGAACAAAGAGATTAAACGACACTTAGGGATTAAAGAAAGTGATGCCAAAACCATGAGAGTTGAAGTAAAAGTTGAAGAAGTGAAAAGTCCTGATTTACAAGCTTATTTAATTGCTCAACGCTTGTCAGATCAATTAGTGTCTCGATATCCGCATCGTCGTGCTATTACTCAAGCTCTTGAAAAGGCTATGGACGCAGGTGCAAAAGGTGTTAAAATTCAACTTTCAGGAAGAATTGGTGGAGCAGAAATTGCGAGAGTAGAAAAATACTCGCGTGGTAATGTTCCAACTCAAAGTCTGCGCTCAGACATTGATTATACTGAAATGCCATCGTTAACTAGATCAGGGTATGTTGGTATTAAGGTATGGATTTATAAAGGTGAAAAGGTATTACATTAAGGGAAAGTATGTTGCAACCAAAACGGACTAAATACCGAAAACAACAACGAGGTAGTATGAAAGGTATTGCTGATACTGGCTCATCGATCTCTTTTGGTGAGTACGGTCTGAAAGCCTTAGCCTGTGGATGGATAACCAGCCAGCAAATTGAGGCTGCACGTAAAGCCATCTCTTCCCATACAAAAAGAATGGGAAGAACCTGGATCAGAATTTTTCCAGACAAACCCTACACGAAACGGGCTGCTGGAGCTCGTATGGGCAGTGGCAAGGGCGATCTTGAGGGGTATGTAGCTGTTATTAAACCAGGAAGAGTACTTTTTGAAATTGCTGGTGTCCCCAAAGATGTGGCTGCAGAAGCGTTACGAAGAGCGGGAAGAAAGATTGGTTTAAAAACCCGTTTTGAAGAAAAACAAGTGGTTATTGAATAAAGGGAGCTTATGAAACGTGATCAACGCCAAACCATTATCGATATGAGTGACGCTGAATTAGCTAAACGATTAGACCAGATCTCAAAAGAATTGGTAGATACTCGGATGCAGCTGATGACCGGAGCCTCGAAAAATGTTCATCAGGGTAAAAGACTACACAAAGAACTGGCTTTTATTAAAACTATTCAAACCCAACGGGTTATTTCTAGTAAGCCAGAAGAAACAGAAATCAAGTAAGGTATCATATGAAAACATTAGTTGGCAAAATCATCTCAAATAAAATGGATAAAACTGTAACTGTGTTAGTTGAAAGAGTATGGGAGCATCCCGTATATGGTAAAAGAATGAAGCGAAGTACTAAATATTTAGCCCATACTGAAGATAAACTCAAAGAAGGACAGGAAGTCAGAATCGGGGAAGTCCGGCCAATAAGCAAAGATAAAACCTGGAAAGTATTAGAAGTCGTCAAAAAGTAAGTTACGTTATATGATTCAAATAAGAAGTTTACTACAATTAGCAGATAACTCAGGCGCCAAACTCTTAAGAGTCATCCTAGTACACGGAGGCAGTAGAAGAAGAGTTGGTTCAGTTGCCGATGTGGTAACTGCCAGCGTTTTAAAAGCTAGTCCTAATGGGGCGGTTAAAGCTGGTGATAAGGTTAAAGCGGTTATTGTGAGAACAAGAAAAGAAGTGAGACGTAAAGATGGTTCTTACATCCGATTTGATGAGAATGCAGCTGTTATTCTGGAAAATGCAACCAGTAAAAATCCAATTGCAACTCGGATCTTTGGTCCGATTGCCCGGGAAGTAAAAGATGCTGGTTATGCTAGAATTGCATCTTTGGCTCCGGAAGTTTTATAAGATAAAGGATAATAAAATTTGAAGTTATTAAACCTATGGCAGAAGCAAAAACAAAACTACGAGTTNNGGCGATAAGATCTTTGTTATCAAAGGTAAAGATCTGGGTAAGACTGGTACAGTTGAAAAAGTGAACGCCAGCAAACAAACCGTCTTAGTTGAAAACATTAACATGGTCAAAAAACATGTTAAACCGAAAGGTAAACAAGCTGGAGGGATCATTACGGTTAACCGACCTATCTCGATTGCCAATGTCCAACTAGTCTGTCCTGCATGTGGAAAACGGACTCGGATTGGTTTTGAGGGAACTGGTAAAGATAAACAACGGATCTGTAAACAATGTGGAGTTGCAGTCACGACAGAAAAAACTAAACCAACTAAGTAATGACTATGAACAGATTACAAGAACATTATCAAAAGCAGGTTTTACCGCAGTTAAAGAAAGAACTGAATATCGACAATGATTTTGCTGTGCCCCGCTTGGAAAAGATCGTGGTTAATATGGGTATCGGTGATGTTTCGAAAGATAAACAAGCTCGTGATAAGATTTTTGATTACATCGGTAAATTAACCGGACAAAAACCACAAATTAGAAGTGCCAAAAAAGCGATTGCTAACTTTGGTATTCGGATTGGTGATCCAGTCGGTGTTAGAGTCACTCTCCGTGGAGAACGGGCATACGCATTCTTGGATAGACTCAACTCAATTGTGTTACCAAGAGTTCGTGACTTTCAAGGTATTAAACTGAGTGCCTTTGATGAGGCTGGTAACTACAACCTAGGTTTAGCAGAACAGATCATCTTTCCTGAGGTAGAGTATGATACAATCGATCGGGTTCGTGGATTGCAAATAACTATAACAACCACAGCCAAAAACAAAGAAGAGAGTTATGTATTACTTAAAGCCTTGGGAATGCCATTTGAAAAACAGGAAAAGTAGTTAGTAAAGGAAAACATTTATGTCAACAACAGCAAAGTTTGTAAAAGATACACAGAAGAAACCAAAGTTTTCAACCCGGAAGAAAAACCGTTGTCAACTATGTGGTCGGCCTCGTGGCTTTATTG
>DCTD01000037.1:2105-37947 GCA_002335355.1 Patescibacteria group bacterium UBA1449 | reverse complement strand
ATAAAATGCTCCTTAAGCCGGTGCAAGTGGCTGCCGGTTTAAGGAGCAGTTTTTAATATCTTTACATTCTACTGGATAAAATCCGCAATATTCAACTGGTTTTCATCGATGGCCGGAGACTTTGCGCAGCCCTNNTATTTCTCCATAATATTATGGATTCTTTCCACCGGATTAAGCAGGGCGCTTATGCTTTGGTCATGGTTTATGGTATCTATGATTAGGGCAATGTACTTGCTCATATCCACATTGATGTAATAAGGCCTGGATAAAAGCTCCGGCGTCTGGTATATAAGATTAGTGGTTAAGAGGCGATATATAAGATCCTTTTCATAGGCCTCGTCAAATTTGGACATTCCGCCGGTAAACAAACCGAAGGTGGAGGCGACAAAGATCCGGTTTGCCTTTCTTCTCTTAAGCTCCTGGGCAACCTCAAGCATGCTTTCACCGGAGGATATCATGTCATCAACAATGAGTATGTCCTTTCCTTCAACATCACTTCCCAGAAATTCATGGGCAACGATTGGATTGCGGCCGTTTATTATACGGGTATAATCCCTTCTTTTATAGAACATACCCATATCCAGACCAAGAACATTGGCGTAGTATACGGCTCGTGACATGCCACCCTCATCGGGACTTATAACCATCATGTGGTTCGCATCAATTCTGATGTCAGGAATATTCTTAAGCAATGCTTTTACAAACTGATAGGTTGGGGATACGGTTTCAAGGCTGGTCAGCGGAATTGCATTCTGTACCCTGGGGTCATGTGCATCAAAGGTTATAATGCTGTCTACTCCCATACTGGCAAGCTCCTGCAAGGCCAATGCACAATCGAGAGATTCCCTGGAGGTGCGCCTGTGCTGCCTTCCCTCATAAAGATAGGGCATGATAACGGTTATCCGTCTGGCCTTCCCGTTAACTGCCGCTATAATTCTCTTCAGATCCTGATAATGATCATCAGGCGACATATGATTTTGCTGCCCGCATACAGTATAAGTCAAGCTATAATTGGTTACATCGACAAGCAAATACAGGTCGACTCCGCGCACGGATTCCTTAATCATTCCCTTGGCTTCTCCTGTGCCGAATCTTGGACAGCAGGCATTCAGCAGATATGAATCTCTTTGATAGCCGCTGAATGCAATTGTTCCCTTGTGCTCACTCTCCCTGGAATTACGCCATTCAACCAGGTAATTATCTACCTTCTTACCCAGCACCTTGCTGCTCTCAAGAGCAATAATCCCAAGGGAACCAACGGGAATGGTTTCAACATTCATCTCTTGCTTAGGCATTACGCGTCCCTCCAAATATTTTGTTAATGGCTCCGTAATCCATTACATGTTATAACATATACAACTACATTTATCAAGCAGCTTTTGCATTAAAGCGCAAATAATGACATACAACCGGACATTCCGGCGCAGGGCAAGGTCATCCTGATACTTTGCTGAGCGCTTTATGTAAGCGGATATCCGTGCCTATTATCCTGCTTATTGTATAATTGCTGATAATTCTGGAATATATACGCTCACTGTAATTATTATTCAGATTCTCCAACGAAAGGTTTGTGGAAATAATAGTTGATTTCTGCTTCAGAAGACGTTCATTTAATATATAGTACAGCTGGGAAACGGTAAATGAATTGCTGAGCTCGGTCCCCAGGTCGTCTATGATTAACAGATCACAATCAAGGATGTAATCATACTTGGTGTCGGCCTCATATGTGCCGGCTTCGTCCCTTCCGAACTTATGCTTCTCCAGGATGTCAAACAAGCCGAATGCCGTCAGGTATATGACAGTGTATCCCCGGTCCAGAAGCTCCCTGGCTATGCAGTTGGCCAAAAAGGTCTTTCCCACACCGGTATTCCCCATGAACAGCAGGTTTTCCTTCTTCTTGTCAAAGTGACGTATAAAGCTTTTACAGCTTGCTACAATCTTTTGCATATTTGAAAGGGGCGAAAGTCCGATGGTCTCATCAATATAATCATCAGAATAATACTTAAAGGAAAAGGTGCTGAAATTCTCCTTTTCCAGCTGGGACTTAATATTTGACTGGGCATATATCAAATCTGCGGCTGCCTGTTTGAAGCAGCTGCATTTTTCATTTCCTATAAAACCGGTATCCTTGCATTTGCTGCAATGATAATGCATATCAAAATAATCAGCAGGGTATCCGCTTTCTACAAGAAGCTTGATTTGATTGCATTGAAGCTCCGATATTCTGTCCTTAAGCTCAGATATCTTATCTGTGTTTCCGTAGAGTGAAAGCCTTGTGCATTGTGCGGATAAGGTTATTATTTCCTCTTCAAGCTGTTTTAATTCCGGAACCGCTTCATAAGCTTCATTTCTCCTGCGGTCAAGCTCATGCTTGTTATGAAGCCTTTTCTCGTCATATTCACGCAGGAGCTGATTATACTGATCATTTTTAAGAGCCATGTCTTTCTCCTCTACATTCCCTTATTTAAAAGCTTTTTCTCCAACTCCGCATAATCCCTGGAGGTATATTCCCTTTGCGGGAACTGGTTGAACTTATTGGCAGACACCCTTGCAATCGGAGTAATCTTTATTTCATTTATTCGTTTGCTGCTCCTTGCATATTCCTCATCCAGCACCGCAATATCAGCCATTGTCTTGACTTCCTTCTTGTACCAGGTCTCTAATATCTTGTCAGTATATTTAAAATCAGGCTTACCTATTCTTAAGATAGTCCTGTTGCATGCCTCAGTAATAATATCGTCTGAAAAAGCAAATACCTCAACCCATTTTCTGATATACTGTCTTTCAATCTGACCGGGAGCGCGGTNNGTTCATTCCGAATGCCTTGTTTACGGCATTAAAATGTTCATTATATACCGAAGTGGCTTCCTTGGCCTTTTCTTCGGTGTCAATACCATTCTCCGCCCAGGTAAGGGCAACAGCTTCTATATAGGAGGGACTTTTCTTGTTTCTGGACACGCAGTATTCATACAAATACATTATGAGCTCTGCAGAAAAATGGAGCTCCTCGTAAAGGTACAGAATCAGCTGGATATCCATGGGTTTCAGGGGCCTGTCCAGATATAGCTCAACTATATGCATGGTATATCGTATGTCGTCATTATTGGTCAGCTCGTTTATCTTGCTTGCCGGATAACTCTGCCTGGCAGCCGGCTTTGATTCGGTATGTATACTGACGGCGATTTCATCCAGCTCGGAATCCATATTGCTTATTTTGAAGTCCGGAGCTGGTCTGGCGCTCAGGTCATTCAAGTGAATGGATATGATTTCCTTATTCTCGTCGCGTATAAGCGTAAGCAGCTTTTGTTTTTCCCAGTACATAAGTGCACGGATGATATCCTTTTCAGAGTCGTCCAGATGCTCTGCCAGTGATGATATGGTCACATCAGCCGCATCGGAGTTTAAACAACGGAGCAAATAAAGATATACTTTAACATATGCTCCGCTCGCTGAAGGCATGTGGTAATCAATAAAAATATTCGGCACAATCGTAACGTCAGTAATACCATCTGCACATAATGATATTTTGCTCATTTTTCACCCACCCCTCTGTCGCTATTCTGTTTTTACCGTATTTCAGATTATCATGCATATTATAGCATAACTAATTTTTTTATGAAATAGGCTATTTTACTGGGTTTCCGGGACAACAGGGATTTGTGGATACCGTGAATAATGTGGATAAATTAAGACGAAATGCATGTAAAAAAATGTAAAATCATCAGGAATTATAGGTAAAGTAAGAAAAACCATTGCCAAAAATCTATAATTGTAGAAAGGATTGGATAAAAAGGAATATCCACAGCATTCATAACAAAAATTGTTGATAATACTGTGGATATTGTGGATTTTTATTGGCCCAGCAGTGATTCCCCAACTGTTGCAATATCTCCGGCGCCCATGGTTATCAACAGGTCGCCGTTAATACAATTTTGCAATAAAAAATTTTCAATTTCATCGAAGGAAGGAAAATAGTATGCTTCCTTACCCAAAGCCTCCAGCTCTCTTACCAAATCCTTCGATGAAATATCTCCCGGGTCCTTTTCCCTTGAAGCATATATATCCGCAAGGATGATTTTATCGGCCAGTGCCAGCGACCGGGCAAACTCCTTAAGATGCTGCCTGGTCCTGCTGTAGGTATGGGGCTGGAATACACACCACAGGGTCTTGTGAGGATAAGCCCTTACTGCAGTCAGGGTAGCCGACACTGCCGTGGGATGGTGTGCATAATCATCCATTATAATAACGCCCCCTATTGTTCCCTTATACTCGAAGCGCCGCTTGGCACCCTTAAAATTAACGAGGGCGGCTTTTATAGTATCAATGCCTATTCCGGACTGCAGGGCGAGTCCGATAACCGGCAGGGAATTGGAGATATTATAAAGTCCTATAAGGCTTAAAGTTATCCTGTCAATAAGCTTTCCCCTGTAATACAGGTCATAGCTTCCTGCGCTCATATTATTAAATTGTATATTATCCGCATAGTAATCATACTTTTTATCCGGATTACCGTAAGCCGGGTCGGCAATACCATAGGTAAACACCTCGCATTTAAGCCCCTCCGTTATCTCCTCAAGATCGGCGATATCTCCGTTTATGAAAAGCTGTCCGTCCTTCGGGAGCCTTTCAGCAAACATACGGAAGGATTTGCGGATATCATTCAAATCCTTGAAAAAGTCAAGATGGTCGGCATCTATGTTAAGTATAATGCTTTTCGTAGGATTAAAATGAAGGAAGGAATTCGTATACTCGCAGGCTTCAACAATAAAATGATTCGAATGCCCCATGCGGATATTGCCGCCGATGGCATCAACCATGCCGCCTACCGAAACGGTTGGATCCATTTTTGCCTCCGTGAATATTACCGAAAGCATGGCAGTTGTGGTAGTCTTGCCGTGGGTTCCCGATACGGCAATTGCATCATTAAAATTACGCATAAGCTGGCCGATTAATTCGGCACGGTTAAGCATGGGTATATTCCTTTGCTTTACTTCAATCAGCTCTTCGTTATCCTCCGCAATTGCTGCGGTATATACGACTATATCTATGTCCGGAGTTATATTCTCGGCTCTCTGCCCGTATAATACGTCAATTCCCAAGCTTGCCAGATGCTCGGTTATGCTGCTTTTTTGTTTGTCCGAGCCGCTGACCTTAAAGCCTTTATTATGTAGGTATTCTGCAAATCCGCTCATGCTTATTCCGCCTATGCCGATAAAGTGGATCCTGCAGGGTATGTCAAAGTTAATATTATACATGGTATCCTTCCTATCCTGAATAATTTACGAATAATTGTTATTGTTATTATAACCGTTTTATGTGAAAATACAATACCGGCTCTCAGCATGCAGAATGGCACAGGTCCGGCTCATGAAATGTAATAATATAAATTATTACTTAAGTTCTATAGAAATATATTCATTTTCCCATCTGTAATGCAAGTATACTGATAAAAACAGTATAAAAAGTTAATGATGTAAGATAAATTACTGCTATTTCTACAAATAATAGCGTATTAGATGTAAATTTTAACTATTTTGTTGTAAAAAATATTCACATTTTTATTTTCATATGGTATAATAGTCACAGATGCCATCGGACATGAATTAATAAAACTGCAGAGAAAGGTATATTTATCAAAAAGAAAGGTGTAATTTACTCAGTAAAGCATAACTTTTCTTATAATAACTAACGATAAATAATGACAGGAGGGGGACTTTGCCATGCAAATTACCGATGTAAGAGTACGGAAGGTGAGTAAGGAAGGCAAGATGAAGGCTGTCGTATCAATTACCATTGATAACGAATTCGTTGTTCATGATATCAAAGTGATTGAGGGTGACAAGGGTTTATTCATCGCTATGCCAAGCAGAAAAGCCGGAGATGGTGAGTATAGGGATATCGCCCATCCGATCAACTCGGATACGAGGGATAAGATCCAGAAAATCATTCTCGAGAAGTACGAAATAGCAGCTCTGGAAGCAGAAGCTGAATCTGAGACACAATCAGAGGAGTAGAGAGAGGAACGGTAATAAAAAGACAAAAAAGGCAGCAGGGGCTGCTTTTTTTAGAGACAATAACACTCAGTTTGAGTCTCAATTAGAAGTTTCACTAACTTCGTTTTCAGGATTACCAATAGACAGATTTATATCGTTAGGTCAGATTCATGGCAGTTCGGTTGCGGTTATTCACTCCCATGAAGCCGCACCCACAAACAACATTTTTTTACATACTGATGGGATTGTTAGTAACAAAAAAGATGTGGGCTTTATTGTCAAACATGCGGATTGTGTCCCAATTTTTCTTTTTGATCCAAAACACGATGTAGTTGGTTTGGTTCATTCAGGTTTACGAGGGGCTATTCAAAAGGTTGGGCTAATGGCAATAATGAAGATGATTAGTGAGTTTGGTTCAGATCCGAAAGAAATCTTAGTTGGTTTAGGACCTGGCATCCAGAAATGTTGTTATAAAAAGCACATTGAGATCCTGTCACAATTGCCTGACTGGAGCAATTGTATTGACACTGAAAACAACAGTATCGATTTGCCAGGGTATATTGAGGCAATGTTTTGTGAAGTAGGTATCCTTAAAAGACATATTGAAAACTCCGGTGTTTGTACTTCTTGTAGCCAAAACTTTCATTCCTGGACTCGGCAACGTGATCAAAACGAGCCAAAAGGTAATGGAGTGAGTATAATAGTGTTAAAACAAAACATGTATGATTGATATCCATTCACTCAAACGGGTTCACTTTACTGGAATTAAAGGTGTTGGTATGACAGCTCTTGCCTGTATTTTCCAGGATTGTGGGTGTTCGGTTACCGGTAGTGATACTTCAGAATCATTTATAACAGACAAGATATTAGGTGAAAAAGGGATTAGGATTGAAAATAGTTTTTTGCCCGAAACCATAGCAGCTGTTAAACCTGACTTGGTGATTTTTACAGCCGCACATGGCGGTGAAACCAATGGTGAAGTTCAAGTGGCAAAGAGCCTTGGTATCCCTGTCTTATCACAGGGTGAAGCGCTTGGTCTTTTCCAGAAAACAAAAACGGGCATTTCAATTGCTGGTGTTGGGGGGAAAACAACTACGACAGCTATGCTGGCAACTATTCTTGATTCTGCCGGTATGCATCCTAGTTATATGATTGGTGTTGGAGAGGTACCATCACTTAACGCTCCGGGAAGATACGATCATGCTGGAAATGTGTTTGTGACAGAGGCAGATGAGTACGCCTGTTCTCCCCAAAATACCCGTCCCAAATTCTACTATCAAACTCCCAAAGTCATCGTTTTGACCAATGTTGCCTTTGATCATCCGGATATCTATGATTCTCCTGAGGAAACGTTAAAAACGTTTGAAGCATTTATTAAAAAATTACCTGATGATGGTTTGCTTATTGCCAATAATGATAATCCATTATCACAACTTCTTTTGGAACGGACAACTTGTAATCGTCTTACCTATGGGGCTTCAGAATCAGCTGATTGGATGATTAACCGGTATACTGTTTTTGATGAACAGGCTCACTTTGGTATTGCCAATGGACAAAAAGAACGAGTTTTTAGGCTAAATGTGCCGGGAAGAGTTAATGCATATAATGCTACTGCTGCTGCTTTGGCTGCTGAGTTTCTTGGACTGTCGGATGAGGATATTCAGAAAGGACTATTAGCTTTTACAGGGACAAAACGCCGGTTTGAAAAAATTACTCAAATCAACTCAACCTATTTGTACGATGATTATGCCCATCACCCTGACGAAGTGAAAGCAACAATTGAATCAGCTCAAAACTGGTTTGCTGATAAGAGAATTATTATCATTTTTCAACCGCATACCTATTCTCGGACGAAAGCGTTGTTTAGTCAGTTTGCAACCAGTTTAGACTTAGCAGATACAGTTATATTGACAGATATTTATGCTTCAGCTCGTGAAAAATCAGACCCAACGGTGAGTTCCCAACAGTTAGCAGAAACCATCGCCAAAGAACACGATCACGTGTACTATTGTGCCGGTGAGGGTGAAGTGACCAAACGGCTTTTCAGTGAAAACCTCACAGATACGGTAATTATTACAATGGGTGCTGGCAATGTTTATACCTGGCACGAAGAGATAATTAAGACAATAAATGCGTTCTATGTTCAATCAGGATTTTCTCAACCACATCCATAGTCTTTTACTAACTACAGTAAAGGTAAACGAACCATTAAAACACTACACAACAAGTGGGGTTGGTGGAGAGGCAACCTACTTGGTATCGGTGACGACACTTGACCAAGCTCAAGCAACGATAAAATTAGCTTCAGAGTATCATATTCCAGTACTCGTTTTGGGTGGAGGCAGTAATGTCATTATTAGTGATGCGGGTTTTGATGGATTAGTGATCAGATGTTTGATAACGGACTTTAGAATTGAAACTGAAGAGCAAAATGGATCTTTAAATACTCCTGTTATCCCTCGTTTTTCGCAAACAGTAAAAAATGACTGGTATGTTAGTAATAAACTACAACCATCGTTTTCTGATCAAACACCAACGGTTCTGGTTACTGTTGGGGCAGGGTGGAAAAATACTGCGTTAATCCAAAAGTGCCTAAAAGAAAACATTACCGGACTTGAATGGTTTATGGGTATTCCTGGCAGTGTTGGTGGGGGTGTTTATATGAACATCCATGGTGGTAGCTACTTTTACTCAGATTTTATTCAGCGAGTTACAGTCATTGATACTGTGGGTAACGTTAAACAGTATGCTAGTAGTGACCTTGCTTTTGGGTATGATAGCTCACTACTGCAAAAAACCCATGAAATGGTCGTTCTTGTTACATTCAGGCTTTACTATGGTGATGTTGTTTTGGCACAGAAAAACGCTCACTATTGGGGAACAACAAAAGTTGCCCATCAACCACAAAAAAGTGCTGGATGTTTGTTCCAAAACTTAACAGCCCAACAGCAACAGCAACTCAATTTACCGACACCATCGGTTGGGTATCTTATTGATCATGTTTTAGGGTTAAAAGGAAAGACGTGTGGTGGTGCTAGGATTTCGCCAAAACACTGTGCTTTTATTGAGAATATGGGGGATGCTACTGCTGCGGATTATAAAAATCTGGTAGAATTGATTGAACAGACTGCCGTAACAAAAACAGGAATTGCGCTTACGCGTGAAGTTGAATTCATCTAATATGGCAAAATTCATCATTAATGGCGGTAGTCCGCTTCGGGGAGCAGTCAGACTTGGGGGTGCTAAAAACGCCAGTTTTAAATTAATGATTGCAGCTCTCCTTGCCGATAGTGAGTCAAGACTTCTAAATTTATCTCATATCGGTGATGTAGCCGTCACCTGTCATACCCTTGAGCACTTAGGGGCTGAAGTCAAACAGTGTGGTGAACGGACGTTATATATTTATCCTCAAAATCTTCATTCTTACGAAGTACCTCAGCATTCGGGTGAAAAAACTCGAGCATCAACCTTACTTGCAGCTGTCTTGATAGCTAAGTTTGGAAAGGCAGTTATTCCTTTGCCTGGAGGATGTGTTTTAGGAGCGCGTCCTGTTGATAGGCATCTGNNGTATGGGTGTCAAAGCTATTTACGAGGGAGATGCGATACATTTGCAGTGTGAAAAACTACAGGGTACCCAATTTTGTTTTAGTAAAAAAACTCACACAGGCACAGAAGCACTCATCCTGGCAGCGGTAAAAGCTGAGGGAAGAACGGTAATTGAAAATGCCGGACAGGAACCTGAAATAGATGATTTGATCAGTTATCTTAATAAGATGGGAGCAAAAGTTACGCGTCAACCACTGGATAAAATTGTCATCGATGGAGTTAAACAGCTTAAAGGAGCCATTCATCAGGTTATGCCCGACAGAAACGAAGCGGTATCTTATGCAGTAGCGGCCTTGGCTACTAAAGGTGATATTGTTGTCGAAAACGCGAAAGAAGAGCATTTAAAAGCTTTTTTACAGAAAATTGATGAAATTGGGGCGGAGTTTTCTGTCTCAGACTATGGTATTCGGTTTTGGTATCAAAGAGCTCTTAAAGCAACAGACGTAAAAACGGCACCTGAACCTGGGTTTATGACTGACTGGCAACCACTTTGGACTGTTTTAATGACCCAAGCCCAGGGAGAAAGCCATGTGATTGAATCCGTTTTTGATAACCGGCTGCAGTATATCCATCAACTCAATCAAATGGGAGCATCTATTACCTTATACCAACCATCGGTTGAAGATCCTGCATCATTTTATGAGTTCGATGTTACACAACAGTTTGCTTCTGCTCATGCTGCTAAAATCCTTGGACCAACATCGTTGAGCGGCACAGAGCTGACAGTGCCTGACTTACGGGCAGGGGCAACCTTAACTATTGCGGCCTTAATTGCCCAGGGAAGAACTACCTTGCATGGAATTGAACATATTGAACGTGGATATGAAGATTTAGATGGCAGGTTACGGCAACTTGGTGCTAACATCCAAAAAGTCAGTGACGAGGAATTTCTCAAAGGAGGTGATCAGGAGAATCAAATCTTTATTGAGCGTGTGGCCCCGTAAGGAACGGGGAGACGAGGNNAGTATCTGCGGAAACCTCCTGGGTATGGTAACTACCCATAAGCTTTTCTATAAATCTGTCAGTGATGCCAGCCCAAAGAGATCAGCGTGTTACCAGGCATACTCCAGCCATACTTTTCCATTTTTTAAAAGTGTCAAATTCAAGATACTTTCAAAGCGCCTTTAAAGTAGTTTCTCTACTGACCGGCTTTGAAGATACAGCATATGTGTGGCATTTATGGTATCGTCTGTAAACGTAAGCAAAACCTTGCCCAGAAACTGGTGTTAGGGTTAAAAAAACTCGAGTATCGTGGTTATGACTCTTGGGGGATTGCTGTTAGTAACAGTAGTAACGATAAATCAGCAATTCATTGCTATAAAGAAGTTGGTTATGTAAAGGAAGATGGTTTCAGTTTACCTCTTGGTAACATAGGAATAGGGCATACACGGTGGGCTACCCACGGAGGGATAACTGCCACTAATACTCATCCTCACCTTGATTGTTCGAAGAAACTAGCAGTTGTGCATAACGGCATTATTGAAAACTTCAGTGAATTAAGACACCTTGTTAACGACCATCCGTTCGTTTCCCAAACTGATACAGAAGTTTTAGCTCATTTGATCGAGGAAAAACAGAAATCAATGAGTATCGTTGACGCTGTTTTTACCGTTTTTAACAGTCTTAAAGGCTCAAATGCTATCTGTGTTTTAGATACTGTACTCCAACAGCTTATCGTCTGTCGAAATGGTTCACCAGTAGTGTTAGGGAAAACACAGTCTGACTTTTTTGTATCTTCTGACGTTACTCCCTTTTTAGATAAAACAAAGCAAGCATTATTTTTAAATGATGGAGAAGGAGCGGTAATTAACAGCGAAACAATTACGGTATACAACTATAAAACAGGGAGAAAAATTCGATCGGTGTATAAGCTTTTAAATGAAGAAGTCACAGGTGCAGAAAAAGGAGACTATCCTCATTTTTTGTTAAAAGAGATTATGGAGCAATCTAAAATTCTATCTGTACTCTATCCAGGAAATGAGGAAGCATTAGCACATGTAGCGCAGGATTTGAGAGGAGGAAAACAAGTACTATTAATAGGCTGTGGAACTTCTGAACATGCTGCTTTGACTGCACAATACTTCTTTGCCCATGTCGGAATTCAAGCCGAGGTCTACGGTGCGTATGAGTTTTTACCCTTTGCTCAATTCTGTGATAAAAACACAGTGTGTATAGTCATTTCACAAAGTGGTGAAACAGCTGATAGTCTTATAGCTGCACGGGCAGCAAAAGCTGCAGGTGCTCGGTTAGTAACCATAGTCAATGCCCCTTTCTCAACCTTGGAACGGATGGCTGATGTGGTGATAAGATGTCACGTTGGTCCTGAAATTGCGGTGGTATCAACGAAAGCCTTTACAGCTCAAGTTGGGCNNAGTAGTAGGTGGTAAACAGCAAGAAGCAGTACAACATCTCCTTAGGTTACAGCAACAGTTAACAACATGGATGACACCTCACTTACTACTAAAGATTAAAAAGATGGTAAACAGATTAGCCAAAAAACGGAATCTTTATTTAATTGGTAAACATGAACACTATCCTGCAGCTTTAGAGTGTGCTTTAAAAGTAAAAGAGACAAGCTATCTTCATGCTGAAGCGTTCTCATGTGGTGAGCTTAAACATGGGGTCATTAGTTTAATTGAAGCAGGAGAAGTGTGTATTGTTCTAAATAGTAATGATGAAGTTAAAACTGAAGTTTTATCGAGTGCCGCTGAAGTAAAAGTGAGAAACGGAACCCTTATTGGTATAGGGCCAGTTGTTGATCAACTCTTTGACCTATCTATTCAGACACCTGATTTGGGGTGTTTAACAGTCATACCAAACGTAATAGTTGGTCAATTGTTAGGGTACTATTTAGCAGTCTACCGTGGGGTCAATCCTGATAAACCTCGCAACTTAGCTAAATCAGTAACCGTAAAATAATTAAGAACTGTGTAATAACATTCTTTGGGTGCCTATATAAATATTACCCCTTTTCAGCCTTTGTGTATTTGAGTAAAATGAATTAAGGGAGGAGTTACTTGTTTATTATTAACGAACAGATAAATTTAATAAATTAAACTACTGTATTCAGGGTCACATGACTTTCTGGCAGTGTATTAATTTAGCTTCAGCTCTTCTATTTATCTTCCTATTCTTGTTGTGTGTATATCAAGTAATCTTTTGGGTGTTTGCTTGGCAGGACAAACGCAATCATTGGTATTACCTATACAAATACTTACACTTACCCTTTAAAGTAAACCGCCGTGGACGTCCGCAGAAAATTGTTGGTTTGTTGAGATATCCATTTGTTAACAAAGTGCTTAAAACAGCATTGATTGTCGTAGTGTTTCTTATTAACTATATCATATACTTTGATTTATTAAAGTTAATTTCATTTGCTGGATTGAAGCATTATCCTTTACTTATAACGCCGAGTTTTGTTATTGGACTAGCTATTCTACTTTTTTTGGAACCATTTATTGTGATAGGGGTTAATACGATAGGCAGCTGGATTATCTCAATTCTCTACAGAGTTCGACTGCTCTTGTATCGGCTTGTTTATGGAAAAGTATTGGTTGTTGTGAGATATATCATAAATATGGTTGTTTTCTTACGTTAATTTCTCAATTTTCAAAAAACATAATATTCTATGCAGTTTATGTTTTATTGTAGTTTGTGATACCATATATCCTGAAGTTATGGTTAACTGTATTAAGAATGAAGCTGAGGTTAAAAATAACTGAAGTTTAGTTCTAAGACTTTCTTGTGAGTAACCCTGCAAATCCTTTAGCACTACTTCTTGGACTCCTGATTTTTTCGTTTGTAACGACTTCTGTCTTACTGGTACCTTTTATCAATCTGCTGTACAACCTGCGTTTTATCCGTGCAGCCCAAAAGACAAAAGATGCCTTTAATAAACCAACTCCAATTTTTGATAAATTCCACCAGCATAAACAAGGAACACCGGTAGGTGGAGGTTTGCTTATTATCGGTGTTGTTTCCCTGCTATTTGCCATTCTTTTTCCCTTAATGAAGTACTTGGGAGTAACTATTACTCATGTGTATCCCATAAATGACGAGATAAACATCATCTTTTTTGCCTTTATTTCTTTTGGCCTCCTTGGGCTGTATGACGACTTCATGAAGTTTTTTAAGTTTGAGTCTACAGGGTTTTTTGGCTTGAGGTTACGTCATAAGTTTCTCATCCAATGGGTTCTGGCATTTATTCTCGCATTTTTACTGTACTTCAATCTCAAAATCGATATTTTCTATCTACCGTTTATTGGAGTCTTTACCATTGGATGGTGGTTTATTCCCTTATCAGCTTTTGTCATTGTCTCTTTTGCCAATGCAGTCAATATTACAGATGGTCTGGATGGTCTTTCAGGAGGGTTGCTCATGATTGCCTTGTTTGCCTTTTGGATTTTATCCGGTTCGATTCTTGATACCCCATTGTCTTTTTTCTTAGCGTTATGGCTCGGTGCGATAGTCGCGTTTCTCTACTTTAACATCTATCCTGCTCGGATTTTACTTGGAGATGTCGGGTCGCTTTCATTTGGAGCAACATTGGCAGTTGTTGGAATTTTACTTGGTAAAGTAATGGCTTTGGTGATTATTGGGGGCATATTTATTTTTGAAATCTTTACCAGTTTAGTTCAGTTACTGTCAAAAAAGTTCAGAAACAAAAAAGTGTTTCCGGTTGCGCCATTTCATCTGTTGCTGCAATATCATGGATGGGAAGAGCCAAAAATTGTCCAACGTGCTTGGTTAGCTGGAATCATGCTAGCAATCTTTGGGGTATGGATGGCCATGGTGTAAACTTTTTCCATTATGAGCAAACTACAAAACTTTATTGATACAAATAGGAATAAACGTATTCTCATTTTTGGACTTGGTTTACAAGGAGGGGGAGTTGGAGTAGTTAAGTTTTTTTCTACGTTTTCCAAAGAAATCAGAGTCACTGACATAAAAAATGAAGACCAGTTGTATCCCTCTTTAGAAAAACTGAAAGATGTTACGGCTCACTTTACATTAGGCCGCCATGAAGAAGACGATATTCTTTGGGCAGACATTATTGTCGTTAACCCTGATATTTGGAATAAAGCCCCTGATTCTCCCTATATCCAGTTAGCAGTTCGTTTAAACAAACAGCTTGAAACTGAGGCAGGATTGTTTATGCAGCTGTGTGAGTGTCCTGTCATCGGGGTAACTGGGACACGAGGTAAGACCACCACCACCTTAGCGATTGCAGAGTTGCTTGAAAAAGCAGGTAAACGTATCGTTATCGGTGGCAATTTACCTGATTCAGAGACGCTTTTACAGATTAAAAAAACGGAAACAGCTGATTTTGCAGTACTTGAACTTTCAAACTTTCAACTCAGAGGATTACACATGAAACAGTTATCGCCTCATATCGGAGTGATAACGTCCATTTCTCCGGATCACTTAAGCAGTTATCCAAACATGGAAACCTATGTAACTGATAAAAAGGCAATTTACCTCTATCAACGTGAGGGTGATTACTTAGTTTTTTTCGATGATGGACAGTGGAGTGAAGTATTTGCCCGTGAGGCCCACTCACAGATGCACCGGTTTTCTCAGTCAACGATTCCTCAAGATTGGCACCTCAACATTACGGGCAACCATAACCGTCAAAACATGGGAGCTGTCTTAACAGTTGGCAAGATTTTAGGTATTACTGATGAGGTTATCTTTCAGGCAGTAACAGGGTTTAAAGGGGCCTCATTTAGATTAGAGACAATCGTTGAACACAACGGGGTCAAGTTTATAAACGATACAACAGCCACAACGCCAACAGCAGCCACCATTGCTCTTAACTCATTTCCGGAAGGAAAGATTATCTGGATTGCTGGTGGTAACACGAAAAATCTACCTCAGGATGAGCTGGTTAGAACTGCCGCCCACAGTGTTAAAAAGCTCATCTTACTTGCCGGTACGGGAACTGACCAATTTTTAAAAGACTTACAGTCAGTAATGAATAATTGGAGTGATGTCTACCTTGGTACATATGCTGACTTTAAAGCAGCAATTGAAAAGGCATGTAGTGTAGCTAGTCCTGGTGATGTAGTCTTGCTTTCGCCAGGTTTTACGTCGTTTGGCATGTTTGCCAATGAGTTTGAACGGGGACGTGAGTTCAATAGAATAGTTCAAGAAGTTATTGCAGGAGATCCTCATGGTACCCAAGAAGCCTCAATCGGGTAGGTTAGCCCGGAAACTCTCCCAAATCCATCTCTTCTCAAATACCGGTAAGCGTGCTGATTTTTTACTATTGTTTGTTGTTTTTATCTTAAGTATTTTTGGGCTTATTATGGTTTACGATGCTTCAATTGTTGAAGCTAACGAAAGCTTTGGGGATAAGTTTCATTACTTAAAGTATCAAGGGTTTTACTTTATTCTTGGCTGGATAGGGTTACTGATTACCGGAAGAATAGACTATCACATCTATAAGAGGATAATTAAGTGGTTATTTATTGGTAACCTTATTCTTCTAGTTGCTGTTCTAATTCCTCATGTTGGGTTGTCGATAAAAGGCGCTCGGCGCTGGATTGACTTAGGTTTTACCACCTTTCAGCCAGCAGAAACCTTTAAACCTATTCTTATTATGTATTTAGCCACATGGTTGGAAAAGAAACGAACCGTTATCCAATTCTTTGCTTTAATAGGTTTTATTTTAGGGCTACTTATACTGCAACCTGATATGGGGACATCTATTGTGTTAGTTGCTTCAACCTTTACAGTGTACTTTGTGAGTGGAGCACCTGTGGCTAAGTTTTCTCTGGCAACACTAACCACACTGCTTATTGGACTTATGCTGATCTTTAGTTCACCATATCGAAAAGATAGGTTGATTACTTTTCTTAATCATCAGAGTGACCCTTTAGGTAATTCGTATCACATTCAACAAATTCTTATTTCTTTAGGTTCTGGTGGAGTTACTGGTGTTGGTATTGGACAATCTATGCAGAAGTACCAGTACCTGCCGGAGGCAACTACAGACTCAATCTTTGCCATTGTTGGTGAGGAAACTGGTTTTATAGGAACGACAATCCTCATTGCCTGTTTTCTTGCCATCATCTGGAAAGGCTTTCAGATTGCTCAAAAAGCTCCGGATATGAGTGGCAGGTTGATTGCTGCAGGGATTACGACATGGTTGGGCACACAGACGTTTGTTAATCTCTCTTCAATGGTCTCACTTACACCGTTAACCGGGATCCCCCTCCCATTTATGTCATATGGTGGTACTGCACTTATTGTGGCTTTAGTGAGTGTGGGAGTATTACTCAATATTTCCAAACAGATTGTTGAAGTGAGAAAATAGTTATTATCTTACTATTAAGTAGCGTATACTAAAATCGTGTATATATGGAACGTAAAAAGACAATCGTTTTTACCGGTGGACACCACAACTCTGCATTGCAGGTAGCAAAAGAGCTAAAAACCAAAGGATATACTATCATTTGGTATGGTCATAAACAGACATCTGAGGGTGACAAAAATCTTTCACAGGAATACCGTGATGTTACTTCATCTAAAATACCATTTGTAAACGTAAAGAGTGGCAAAATTTATGGAGGTGGAATTATCGCATGGCTAAAAACCTTAAAAGCAATTATTCTTTGTGTTTTTAGTTTTACAAAACAGAAACCTACCATTATTATGGCCTTTGGCGGGTATTTAGCTGTGCCTCCTGTTATTGCCGGTTGGTTACTGGGAATTCCAACATTAAGTCATGAACAAACGAGAACCTTAGGTTTAGCAAATAAAGTCTTGTTGCCTCTTTTAACTCATCTCTATCTAGCCTGGCCCCTTGATACGCTTACTAATAATCCTAAGGTTTCAGTTATTGGTTTACCACTCCCAGATAGTTTTTTAGGTAGTCTCAAAAAGAAGTCAGTAAAAGAAGAACTTCTCCGTTGTTTTACTAATCCCCATAAGCCGCTGTTGGTCATTAGTGGTGGAAAACAGGGATCTCATGCCATTAACTGTGCAGTTGAAGCCAGTCTTGACCAGCTTCTGTTTACGTGGAATGTCTTTCATCAAGCGGGCAACAATTCACAAACAAAGGATCTAGAACGTTTAGAAGCCCGAAAAAATGTGTTGTCGGATAACCTAAAAGGATCATATTGTGTTACCGGATACAGCCAGGAATTTAAAGAATGGCTTAAGGTGGCTGATGTGATTATTGGCCGGAGTGGCGCTCACACGGTTTACGAAGCCTTGCTTTTAAAAAAGAAGTTTGTTGCTATTCCTTTGCCGTTTAGTTTTGGGAAAGAACAGCATAAAAACGCTCAATTACTTGTCGATTTAGGGTTAGGCAAGATCTTACCACAGGATAAACTCACTACGAGCACACTCATTAATACAGTTAACGAGGTTTATCGGCAGCCAGTGGATGTGCAGGCTCTCGATAAGTATGTCAAAAACAATGTAAAAACTGATGCAACCCAAACCCTGGTCCATGAAATCGAAACTTATATTACGTAAGAGAGTAACTTATTATGATTTCTATTCCTGCCAGTAAAAAGAGGCAAACAGCCTTATCAGTATCATCGATAATAAGAAAACTTACTTCGTTTCACTTGCCAAAAGATATTCATATTCAAAAACTTCTTAAACCCAATTTTTTTGGAGTGATTGGCTGTATAAGCTTTTTGGTATTGAGTACCTACTTACTTTTTGGAGATACGTTAACAATTAAAAAGATTGATTGTTATATCGATGGTTTGCCTTGTTACAGTGACCTAAACTCATTATTTAAGCCTTTAATTGGGGAGAGAATCATGTTTTTTTCCGGAAATTCGATACGTGACTCAATCCTATTTGATCATCCTCAGCTCCAAACAGTCACCTTTCACCCGCAGATACCTGATACGCTTGGCATCCGGATTTTTTCAAGACAACCGATTGCTGTCTTAGAAGACCTGCAAGGAAATCGGTATTTACTTGATGAAGCTTTGCGAATCTATGCTCAGGGAGATAAGGAAAATACGGTAAAAATTAAAACCCAGGAATCAGTAATCATTGGTGAAACGGTCGTTAGTCCTGCCTTAACAAAAGCAGTTGAGCTGGAACTGATTTTAAGTAGGTCACTAGTAGCGGCAACTCTAATCGATGTAAAGGGCTACGATGACATCACCGTTGTTATGCCCTTTGGATATCAGGTCATATTTAGTGCTGAAAAGGATTTCACCAAACAAGTGGATGCTTTACAATATATTTTAAACAACAGTAAAATGGATACACATAAACAGGTAATGATTGATTTGCGCTACGATAATCCGGTAGTAAAATAGCTAAAGACTTGCTATTATAAGGTCCGTGGTATTAACAACCTATTAACTGTCAAGTTCTTTTGCTGAGATAAAAAACAGCAGGGAATTTTACACTTCTTGTGGCTAGAGGTAATATCTACGCAGGTATTGATATCGGTACCTGTAAGACTACAACAATCATAGTTTCAGAAGATGAAGAGACAGGAAAACTCCGTGTTGTTGGGGTGGCGACTGTCGAAAGTAGAGGTATCCGAAAAAGCCAGGTTGTTGATATCGAAGAAACAGTTGAAGCCATAACGCAAAGTGTGGAGGCAGCTGAACGCATGGCAGGCTTCTCCATTTCTAACGCCTTTATCTCCATTGGCGGGATTCACATCCAATCACAGAACTCTAAGGGAGTAGTAGCAGTGGCCAACTCGGGAGAAGAGATCACTTTAGATGATGTTAACCGGGTCATCGATGCCGCCAGAGCAGTTTCAATGCCATCTTCAAGAGAAATCTTACATGTTATTCCCCGGGATTTTATTGTGGATTCACAGGGCGGTATTAAAGACCCATTGTCAATGACTGGAGTTCGGCTTGAAGTTGATGCTCATATCATCACCGGATCGTCAACAGCCATGAGGAACTTGGCCAAGTGCGTTACTGAAATCGGGATCAATGTCTCCGGATTAGTCTTCTCTGGGTTGGCTGCAGCACAAGCAGTTCTAACCGAAACGGAAAAGGAGTTAGGGGTGTGTTTAGTTGATATTGGTGGAGGGACAACTAACCTATCGGTATTTGTTGAAGGGGCTTTGGCATATTCAAGCGTTTTACCGGTTGGAGCTAAACATATTACCAACGATTTAGCCATTGGTTTGAGAATCAGCTTAGAGCAAGCAGAAAAAATTAAACTGGTTCTTTCAAACAATCCAAAGGAAAAATTGTTGAAAGATCCAGAGGAGAACAGTGATGCGATCGATTTAATGAAGTTTGGTATTACCGAAGAAGTCTCTAAAGCTTCTTATAAAACCCTGGTAGAGGGGATTATTCGGCCACGGTTAAACGAAATCTTTGGGATGGTTGGCGATGAACTTAAAAAGTCTGGTTATGTGGCTGCTACTCCTGCCGGAATTGTGTTATCAGGAGGAGGTTCGCTAACCGTTGGTATTGCTGAAGCCTGTAAACGGACGCTTGCACTGCCGGTACGAGTAGCTCAACTGAACGGAGAACAGAGAACAGACAAACAACTGACAGGACTAGTTGATGATGTTTGTTCTCCAGTTTTTGCGGTTTCCCAAGGATTGCTCATTTACGCTGCTGATCAAATAAGTTACACCAAAAATAGTAAAGTCAGTCTGCCTCACTTTGGAAATTTAATCGAGAGATTGCCCGGGAAAGGGGTAGCTGGCAAGGCGTGGGACTTTGTGAAGTCATTTCTACCTTGAAAGATTGGCAATTTTGTCATATTATCTAGCTTAAAGCGTAGTATAACCAAATTACCTTCCGAGATCTGCTCCTCTTTAAAAAATTATGGCTCTTGTCAGACCAGACGTTAACTCATTTGCCCGAATAAAAGTAGTTGGTGTTGGTGGAGGTGGTAATAACGTCATTAATTCGATGATTGCCAACCAAAATGTTCGGGGGGTTGATTTTATTGCCATAAATACTGATTCTCAAGCACTCTTATCTTCTCAAGCTCCTATTAAGTTGCAAATCGGTGATANNAGTTAACCAAAGGCCTTGGTTCAGGAGCTAATCCTGATATTGGCCGGAAAGCAGCTGAAGAATCTGCCCAACCAATCCAGGAGATGCTTGCTGACGCTGATATGGTATTTATTACCTGTGGTATGGGTGGTGGTACTGGGACTGGGGCTTCTCCAATCATTGCTGAGCTGGCTAAAGCCACTGGGGCTTTAACGGTGGCAGTTGTAACTAAGCCATTTCTATTTGAGGGGACACGGAGAATGGTAGTGGCAGATGATGGGATTGAAGAGCTTCGTGGTAAAGTTGATACCTTAATTGTTATCCCTAACCAAAAACTCTTGGAAACGGTAGAAAAAACCATGACGCTTTTGGAAGCGTTTAAGATTTCAGATTCCGTATTAGGTGAGGGAGTCCAAGGGNNAATTAATGTTGACTTTGCTGATGTTAAAACCATTATGTCTAGCTCCGGAACTGCATTAATGGGTATTGGTACTGGTTCAGGGGAAGGGAGAGCTGCTAAGGCTGCAAGAGAAGCAATCTCCTCACCAATATTAGAAGTTTCAATAGAAGGAGCTAAAGGTATTCTCTTTAACATTACTGCTGGCCGTGACTNNATGACTTAACGATGCAGGATGTTAACGAAGCAGCTGAGATTATTTCCAGTACTGCTGATACCGATGCAAATATTATCTTCGGAACCACCATAGATGAAACTCTAAAGGATGAAGTTAAAGTAACTGTTATTGCCACTGGGTTTGATGAAAACAGGACACGTTATACTCAGTTTACTGGTGCTCAAAGCATCCGGCCGCAACAACTACAGGAAATGCCTCAACAAACTCAACCAGCCCAACAAGCGCCTCAAGCACCTCAACAGCAACCGTCACCTTCTCAGGGAATTCCAGTACTAAATACCTTTATGAGAGGAGCTGAACAACCAGTCTCCCAACAACCTCCTCAACAAGTGTTACCGGTCCAAAACCAAGTAAGTGAGACGAATGATGATTTCTCAGTTGAAGATGATGAGTTTGATATTCCGGCGTTTTTACGCCAAAAGAAGTAGAGCATTTACTACTCAATACCATCAGGTCCAAGCCATTTAACCTCTTCACTCCCAAAACAAAGGTTTCCTATTCGTTTACCATGGCATTCAAGACACATACCTACTTTCATTGTTGTGCATGAATACGTATCATACTGAGAATAATGAACAGTACTGAAAAACTTTAAGAGTATTGTTATTACGAAAAGAAAAGAAAGTGAGACAAGGAAGATTAGCATTCCTTTACTCATATTACTCAGTAGCCATACGAGGTTGTCCGCATGTGTCTATGGCATCATCAATAAGCAGGAAGATATCATCAATGTTTGGTTCAATAGTGTATTTTCTGCTGCCATCAACCAAGTCAAGGGCTACGTTGCGGTCATGGTCTTGAGTAACTTGACTGACTTTGCAGGAAGTAATCAATTCTTGAGCTTCATCCCAACTGACAGTGTCTGTCTTACTACTTTCATTTTCATCAACAGCGGTTAACTGCAAAACAATAACTTCGTTGACGTTATCTAAACCTTCAATGGTAACTCTCATACCGTTTTCTAAGGCAACTAAAGAGCATGGCTTTAGTCCGGATCCAAGATCGCATCGGCTATCGCTATCAAAAACAAGTGGGGTAGTTACTGCTGGTTGACCAGGTTTTTCATAAACGAGGCGCCATTCATTAGTTGTCTCCCCCAAAGCAGCATCAAAATTGGTGATATTTCCTGTTTCATTAAAGTCTCCTTGGAGGTTTTGCACCTGAGGTGAATTGCTTTTTTGTTCTTGAACTGTGGTTGGTTTGTTCTCTTCTTTTTCAAGTGGAGCCGCATTGCCAAGAGCATTAATGTACCAGGCAGAAAACACCAGGAGAAAAATGAGAAAGATAGGAATAACAAGTGTTGCAAGTTTAGTATGACTGCGGTACATAAGAAAAAGAATATATGCTAACAGTCTCATTGTAGCACTTTAGGATGTTTTTGTAGTATTGGGAGTGTATTACTCTGTTGGTGGAGTAGGTGTAACTCTTGGAGTTGGGCTTAGTCTGGGTGTGGGGCTGGTTGTAGGGCTGTTAGTAGTATCTGTTACTTGGACTTCAACAGCTTCAAAGCCACCCTCAATTGGGACACCTGTTGCTGTAATTGTCATTTCCTCTTCTAGATATGTTCGGCTAGCCAGCCTGTTATCTTCAGCAACGATCCGAGTGTCTGGAGTAATGTAGAGATTAATCCGTTGACCGTCTGATTCGATGGTGGCTACTAAAGAATTCTTATACTCAACTGCCTGAGTAGTTACATCTAAAATGTTACCCTGAATAAGTTGGGTATTTGCTGGTGTTGGGCTAAGCATTGGGGAAGGACTTGGACTCATAACAGCGTTTTGTTGTCCAGTGTCGTTTCTGCCAACTGCTAAAAACAAAAGCGTTAAGACTGCTAACCCAGTTACTGCAATAATTGCGGCTGCTTGAGGTGTCATAGGATTAAGTACATCGTAAGTTTGTAATATTTTTGAATAATATATCTTCTTTTTAAGGTTAAAAACAACTTGGGCCAGTTGCCCCATCTTGGTATGTATTACCAATCATTTCTGTACTGCCAGTCTTTTTCTGGCACCAGGTATTTCTGTCGTTTGGATACGAAATAACGCCTGTACCTGTAAGCAGGTTGCCATAGATCAGATTACCAATTGGTACTTCATCAGGCAATCTGCCTCTAAGGTAGATATTAGCGATTTGGTTGTTATACAAGCGGTTGCCGACAACGACATTACCAGTGTTAACATAATGCAGTGCAATCCCTGAGCGCCAGTCACCGGCTGGGTTTAGGCCAGAGTTCTTAATCTCATTACCTGAAATAACGTTGTTAAATCCGTAATAAGAGGAAATACCGTAGATCCCAATAGAATCAATCATATTGTTTGTGATCGTAGAATCACTGGTGTGATTGAGTGAAACACCGATATGACTGTTTGAGATGTGGTTGTTCGTGACTGTTGCTGAAGTTGTCTTCTGAAAATAGACTGCAGCATATGACATATTGGAAAGGGTATTGTGGTTTATCGTAATACCAGTGTCGTCTGAAGAACCGTCTGAGATGCCTGTACGGTAGGTATCAATTCTACAGTTTTTTACTGTGGCATTATTGGCTTCAACTCGAAAGGCTGTTCCAGTCTTATCGCCGTATAAACGGGCATTGTTACAGTCAATTTCAACCCCATTACCATGAACAATAATCCCGTTTGGTAAATAAAACTCTCCCTCACAAAGGGTAGTATTTGTGGTAACCTCCATGTTATCTGTGGGCATCGTACAAGGCGAGGTGTCGCCTGGTTTTGGTGGTGGAGTTGGTGGAGTTGGTGGTTGAGGTGGAGTTAGATCAGACGATGGTGGGGTCGGAACAGGTGGAGGCGTAGGTATTGTAATCGAACGGTTGCTGAACGTTTCCCGGTTACGTGCGTTTACTGTTTTAGAGTCCAAATTGTTTAGGGTAATAAGACAGAAAAGAAGAATTGCGGCAAATGTAATGACTTTGATTATGTTCATATAGCACTAAGTTTCCAATAAGTAACTGCACTTTATTCTGAGATGAAAATTTAATAAGAATGTAATAGTATAGTAATAATTAAGAAAGAATAGTAACGGTTCGATAACGTCATTTAAAACTTGTTATTAGTGTATTAACATTATGAGTATTGAGAATCCAAGTAGATGGATAGAAAGCGACTCTTCCTTTTCAATTAATCCTGAAACATATATAGGTATTGATTTGAGAATGCTGTCTGAACAAGAAGTGCAAACAATTATTAAGCCAGAAACATCAATTAGTTTGAGACAACTCCCATATGGGCGTGAGCTTGTACAACAAGTAAGCAAATTAAATGCACACCTTACTTTAGCAATAGCCCATAATGACGGTTTTTATGAAAAATGTGTTATGGACAGAGATTGGGTTTTTAAACCGTGCCAGGACAATGCTCCTGAAGTTCGACAGGCTGCAGAAACTATTAGAGATGCCAGGATTGCTTTAGTACCATCTTCCGTTTGACAAAGATTCTTATCTCTCCAAAAACAATCATTTTTCATTTATAATAGCCCCATGGCAAAATCATTTTTAAAACCAGTTGAAGCTCAAGTCAAATTTGGGCAAATGGACGAGAAACTAATTAAGTTCTGGAAAGACAATCAGATATTTGAAAAAAGTGTAAGTAATCGTCCGGCTGATAATCCTTACATTTTTTATGACGGACCTCCGTTTGTAACTGGTCTTCCTCATTATGGCCACTTGCTATCCAGTATTGTCAAAGACTTAATTCCTCGCTACCAAACCATGAAAGGCAAACGGGTCAGACGGGTTTGGGGTTGGGATTGTCACGGGTTACCGATTGAAAACAAAGTTGAAAAGAAGTTGGGTATAAAGAGTAGAAGAGATATTGAGAAAGTTGGCTTAGAGACATTTATCAAAGAATGTTATGGTTATGTTTCCCAGATCTCTTCTGAGTGGGATTGGTATGTTGATCACGTGGGCCGTTGGGTAGATATGGAGCATGCCTATCGCACCATGGATCTACCGTTTATGGAGTCGGTCTTGTGGGTTTTTAAACAGATTTACGATAAGAATCTAGTCTATGAGGGTATCCGGGTTTCTTTGTACTGCCCGCACTGTGGCACACCCATCTCAAACTTTGAGGTGGCTATGGATAACAGTTACATCGATGTTACTGAATCTGCAACCACGTATAAATATAAGCTTATTGGTGAAGATAACACCTACATTTTGGCGTGGTCAACTACTCCTTGGAACAAACTGGTAACGACGGCTTTAGCAGTTAATCCTGACTTGGACTATGTAAAAGTCAAACAAGGTAGTGAGTACTATGTTTTGGCAAAATCGACACTCAAGATGCTTAAGCAGGATAAACCCTACGAGATCGTTGAAACCCTAAAAGGCAAGGATCTTGAGGGCCGTTACTATGACATGCACTACAACTTCTTCCACATTCCTCCCGGGAAAGTACAAGGCATCATTGTTGGGGGCGATTTTGTAACTGCAGAAGAGGGAACAGGAGTTGTAACGTTAGCTGTGTATGGAGAAGAGGACTTTAAGATCATGAATGAAAAAAATATTGCCTTGACAGAACATGTTGATAGCGAGGGGTATCTTACTATTGAAGAAGACCCATGGAAAGGAATGTACTACTTAGATGCCAATAAAGCTGTGAATGATGATTTAGCCGCTCGGGGATTGATTTACCGCGATGATCAACTGACCCACTCAGTGCCTGTGTGCTGGCGGTGTCAGACCCGGCTGATGTTTGCTCCGCAAAATGCTTGGTTTATCAAAATTAGCCAGTTGAAACCCCAACTCTTTAAAACCAATGAAAATATCTACTGGTTTCCCAAACACCTGAAAGAGGGCCGGTTTAAGAAAGGGATAGAAACGGCACCCGATTGGTGTATTTCCCGGTCACGCTATTGGGCAACTCCTATGCCGGTGTGGCGATGTACGGCAAAAGGCTGTAGTGCTGAAAAAGTACCGGGGTCAATTGCTGAGATTGAAGCCTGGTCTGGTAAGAAAGTTAATAACTTACACCGTCCCTATATTGATGAGTTTACCTTTATCTGTGATGCTTGTGGTGGAGTGATGAAACGGATTGCCGATGTCATGGATAGCTGGATGGATGCTGGCTCCATGCCTTATGGTGAACGTCACTATCCGTTTGAAAACAAAGCTGATTTTGATGCCAGCTTCCCTGCTGATTTTGTAGTGGAGTATGTTGCTCAAACAAGAGCTTGGTTTTATGTTATGCATGTGATCAGCAACGCTCTGTTTGGTAGTGAGGCTTTTAAGAACGTCATTTGTACCGGAGTTATTCAAGGCACAGACGGACGGAAGATGAGTAAGTCCTACAATAATTATCCTGACCCGCGTCGGGTGCTGGAAGAATACGGCGGTGATGCTTTCCGGCTGTATCTAATGTCCAGTCCGATTATGGCGGCTGAAAACCTTAACATCAACGAGGGCGAGATCAAAGAGCAGATGAACCGGGTACTAAATATCCTCTGGAATACGTATAAATACTTTGTCACCTATGCTGATTTACATAGCTTTGATCCAAGCCCAACAAAACCGCAAGAAACAACCGTTTTAGACAAATGGATTCTGCTACGGTTGGAAGAGTTGAAACGGGATACTGCCAAATATTTTGACGAGTACAATGTGCCGGCAGCAGTCCGGCTATTGCGGCCGTTTATTGATGATGTCTCTACCTGGTATATCAGACGTAGTCGTGACCGGTTCGTCAGTGGTGATAGTGCTGCATTGTCTACCTTATATACAGTCCTGTGTGATTTAAGCCTGGTTATGGCGCCAACTACACCGTTTATTGCTGAAGAAATCTACCAAAACTTGGTTGTTAATTGGCAAAAATCACAAGTACCTGAGTCAGTTCATCTCTGTTCATGGCCTCAATCTCTAGAGCTGACTAAAGAAGAAAAAGAGTTCATGCAGGAAATGGAATTGGTTCGGGAAGTGAGTAGTCTTGGGAATGCCTTTAGAAAAGAAAGACAACTGCCACTGCGCCAACCGTTATCTAAAGTCATCGTTACTTCTCAACACAAACCACTTGATGAAAAATTACTAGAAATCATTAAAGATGAACTCAATGTCAAAGCAGTGGAATGGAATGTGGTTTCACAGACTGAAACAACCGTTGATTTTGATACCATAATAACGCCGGAGCTGGTGGCTGAGGGAGAAGCCCGGAAAATTATCCGTGAGATCCAGGAAGCCCGCAAAAAAGCCGGAACCCAGTTATCTGATTGGGTAGTAGTAACCTTACCGGATTGGCCGAAGAGCTTTGAAGAAGAGATAAAAAGAAAGGCCTTAGTTAAAGAGATACGGAAAGGTGACACGGTTGAGATAGTTATTTCGTAGTGGCAAAATTATTGTCTTGTGTCGTTTTGGACGAAGTGAAAGACCTTTGACAACGTCATGCTGCGCCGATATATCGACTTCAGTNNCTACAATTTCTCACAAGAACACGGGGATCCCGAATCAAGTTCGGGATGGCGGTACAGTTGATAAAGATTCTCGCCTGACGTCCCAGAATGACACTCATTTCTTTGTGCGTTTACCTGATCTTTGGTTATTTCTGCCAGCACTTCTCCTAACGTTTCTCGGTTTGACGGTTGTTTTGAGCATTGTTCCTGATGAGTTTTCTTCTAAAGTTATTTATACCTTACTGGGTATCGGCGCTTTCCTCTTCTTGGCGTCTGTAGATTTCAGGTTACTGACAGCGTTTGGGATTCCGTTGTTAGGGTTTCAGGTATTTCTACTTGTAATAACGCTGCTGTTTGCCAGTGAAATCCGTGGTTCCCGGCGCTGGCTTAATGTTTTCGGCACAACAATACAAGCTTCAGAATTAGTTAAACCATTCCTTGTGTTAGGGATGAGCACCATCAGCTCATATCTTAATGTCAAACAGTTATCACATTTTTTTCTTAGCGTAGCGGTAATTGGTGTACCAATCCTGTTGGTTTTTTTGCAACCCGACTTAGGGACCACCATTATTATTACTGCTATTGGCGCCTTTTCTATATTTGTCCAACGTCCAGCTAAACGATATCTAGTCCTTTGTTTTCTTGTTGCCCTCATTTCGTTGCCGGTTGTATGGCATTGTTTGGCTGATTATCAAAAAGAGCGGGTAGTACATTTTCTCGAGCCTGATAAGGATCCGCTAGGTGCAAGCTACAACCAGATTCAGGCAGTCATTGCGGCCGGTTCAGGCCAGATATTCGGCAAAGGCTTAGGTAAAGGGACCCAGTCACATCTCCATTTTCTCCCGGAAAAGCACACCGACTTTTTCTTCGCATCTTTAGCCGAAGAATTGGGCTTTCTGGGTAGCTCTGTGGTTGTCATTCTCTTTTTTCTGTTATCTGCTCGTCTGTTATACCTGGCACAACAAGACAGCCACTTAATGACGCGGATTGTTTTATATGGAGCGTTTATGATGTTTTTTATTCAGTCCTCAATTCATATAGGCATTAACCTGGGTATCTTGCCGGTTACCGGAGTTACCTTACCGCTGCTATCTGTTGGCGGCAGCTCGACGTTGGCTAGTTGGATAACATTGGGTTTGGCAGCTTCAGCCAGCCGCGAAGTAAAAACAAGCAGAACGATATTTTTGCGATAAAAAAAGCACCTTGGGGTTATGAACGGATAGATAAATGAACAATTGCGAGAAGCAATTGTTTTTGGTTCATCACCTTACGGTGCTTTACTACAGTTCTTGCGGAACGTTTCGGTTGTGGCGAGTAACGCCATTGTCACCCGCCACTGGAGGATTGCTAATGCGTATACTTAGGAGGTAGGACTTTGGTTTGATAATCTCCAAAATAAGCCAACTTGACCTGGAAAGACAAAGGATCACGAGAATCCTGTTCTGCTACAACGGATTTGCCGTTAACATCAATTAGACACAACCTGTACCCAATAAATGCCTGAGGAAACTTCATGATATCTTTCCATGTAAGGTAAACGAGGTTGAGTTTACCTCTAAAAGGATATAGTTTCCCGCGAGTGAAATCACTGTAGTTCCAGAAGCGGCCTAATCCCTCCATGTTGAAGATGACCTGCTGATGGCCCCTACCGACATTGAATTGAACCGCGTTGACAGTGAACCTGACACCGTTGATGCTAGCCAGGACAGTATCCAGTGCGCTTAGGCTGGAAAGAGACATTCTGGTTGCTCCTTTCTTCCTCATACTAACGTAGCCATAAGATGTCAAAGAACCGATAGCACGAACTTCAGCGATTAGTAGTTCTGCTTACTGTAGCTGGTATTTTACTATAAGTGAAAGTTTAATCAATTAAAGTTAGGAGAGGATTCCAGTTTTGCTAGCTACGATATATATAAAAACAATTTGAATGGTATTTGAAAAAATAGTAGTTACCAATAAATTAATTTGTGTTTGGATTGACAGGGATAATTACTTCTCCTTTACCTACAGTAGTTCCATAAACAGTCGTGAGTACATCAGGATCGAAACTAATTGCTGTATAGTTAACGAGAATGCCTGAATTATCATTCAACCAGGTAAAATCATTAAATGATAAAAAATCGTAATTAAGGTTATCAATGTTGGGTTTGGTGTTGATACTTAATTTTTTTTCAATTAAAGTATCATAAACTGAAAACTGTGAGTATGCACCAGCATCTCCAGGACTTCCATTATAGGCAATGTATCTACTGTTTGGTGACCATCTAGCGATTTCACAGTGATCAATGAACGTANNTAGCGAATCAAGTGAAGTGTAGAATAATAAATTTTGGCTTATTACACCAGCAGCTAATAATAACATTTTTGTTTTGTCTGGAGATAATATTAAACCGTTAAAGTAAAATATTTCAGAATATTTTGGGTCACTTCTGTAATCGTCTTTATTTATCAACAGTATTTTTTCACCTAATTGCGAAATTTTATAAATGCTGCCATCTATGATTTGTATATCCGGTTCATTATTTGCTATTTGCTGAGTATCGTTTAGGTCATTTAAGGGAATCTTATTTTTAAATGGAGCATGTTTCTTAATAATGCTGTATGAAGCTATGATAAATTGTGTCTGTGGAATGAATAAGGCTAGTAAACCAAGAGTGATTAAAAAGCCAAATATAAGTATATATCTGTTACTTAGACTACTTATTTTATGTTTCTTTTTGTGTGCCATATATTAATGATACTAATTCTATAAGTATGTAACTACTATATTATTTTTACAATAGGTAAATATTACTTTAAACCACAAATTGCTTTTACTTAGTTCTTCGAGTATAATTCTATAGAATTATATGAGGAAGCGCAGTCAACAGCCATTGACGGTTGACGAGCAAGCTCTTATAATCACTCAGTTATCATTTATCGATTGAATTACCTATGGATTTTGCAATTATCGAAACAGGCGGAAAACAATACAAAATTACGCCTACCTCAACCTTAACCATTGAAAAATTAGCCGGAGAACCAGGAAGTACCGTTGTCTTTGATAAAGTGCTGATGGTTGTTGATGGCGATAAAGTCCAGGTTGGCACTCCCTACCTTAAAGATGTTACCTTTGAAGCAGTCATTGAGGGTGAAGCCAAAGCCAAGAAAATCAGAATCCTGCGCTACCATGCTAAAGCCCGTATCCGCAAACACAGTGGACACAGACAAAAACTAAGCGTAGTTAATTTCGCTGGTAAACCAGCAAAAGCTGCAACTAAAGCCGAACCAAAAGCTAAAACAGAAAAAGCTGCTGCAAAAAAACCTGCAAAAGTTGCCGCCAAGCCTGAGACAAAGAAAGCACCAGCCAAAAAAATCGAGGCAAAGAAGTAGAGTTGGTAAACCAGTTCTCGCAGTTACCAGTACAAAGAATGTCATCCCGGACTTGATCCGGGATCTTTTGTTATAGAGGAGTAATCAATGAGTCTATTACTAATGCTTTCAAAAATCTCGTATCAGACAGCACTTCGTTTGTCTGTTAAGGTTGAGGGGAAGAATGCTAAATACATTATTTAATTCCTCAGGTATAATAGAGAAGTAACTATCAAGCAAAATATTATCTATGGGAGTTAAACGGCCATCTCAACGATTTTCTAAAGAAAACTTACGCCAAATCGAAGGTAGAAATCCAGTGCGTGAAGCCCTACGGGCAAAAACACCTTTAACGAAAGTCTTATTGGAAGAAAAGATCCATTTTGATGACAGACTGCAGGAGATTTATACATTAGCTCAAAAACAGCACATCCCCGTTGAACGGATGAACAGTCGTAAACTGCGCCAAACCTCAAAAACTGACGGCCATCATCAAGGAGTTATTGCCTTTGCCGAAGAGATTGACGAGCCCAATATCCGCCAGTTGGTTGAAGAGATCTACCAAGCCAAGCGTCAGCCATTTTTTGTTGTTTTAGCTGGTGTGTTGTACGAACATAACCTGGGAGCCGTCTTGCGCAGTGCTGAAGCAGCCGGAGCAGATGCAGTCATTGTTCCCAACCGGTCAATCGGACTTACTCCGGTTGTTTCCCGGACAGCAGTCGGGGCAGAAGAACATATTCCGCTTATCCACGAGAACTTGTTTATGGTTTTAAAATACTTTAAGGAACAAGGTATTAAGATATTAGGTGCCCGTGAGGGTGAAAACAAGTCTCTCTATAGGACTGATCTGCGCAGCGGACTAGCCTTTGTTATGGGAACAGAAGATACGGGAATCAGCGAACCGCTCGAAAAACTGATTGATACGTATATTTCGATCCCGATGCTGGGAAAGATTGAGTCTTTAAATATGAGTGTGGCTACAGCCATCTGTTTATATGAAGTAGTCAGACAGCGTAAGTTCATGGAAAAAGCATAATACTGCGTGAAAACAAAGATTGACCTCTAGGAAAACTAATCTATAATATACTCAAGTTATAAGTTGAAATCGTAACAAAAATTTCGTCATCCTGTCTTGCAATAAACAGAATCGTTTTTAACATCCATTCTGTTTATAAAAAAGGGGATCCTAAAACAAGTTAAGGATGACATGATTTATTTTGCATAAAAGCTATGGCACATAAAAAAGCATCTGGTGCAACACGACAGCACCCATCACGAGCAGGTAAACGGTTAGGCGTCAAACTCTATGCCGGTCAAAAAGTTGGAACAGGCGGGATTATTGTCCGTCAGCGGGGAACCAAGATTAAAGCTGGGAGTAACGTTGGTGTTGGCCGTGACCACACCCTGTTTGCACTTAAAGCCGGAGTTATCGAGTTTAAGAAAAGACTCGGACAGGTTTTTGCTGTTGTTAAATAACACCACAAACATATCATTTTATGGCTGATACCTCACACATTCAACACTTGGATGTTAGTCAGTTGCAACCTAATCCACTGCAACCTCGAGGTGTAATCCCCCCAGAGACTATCATGGACCTGGTTGATTCAATTTCTGAACATGGCATTCTCGAACCGTTAGTAGTTGCTCATACGCCAGCTGGCTTTCAGATTATTGCTGGTGAACGGCGGTGGCGTGCAGCCAAGATGGCAGGAATGGCTAATGTTCCATGTATAGTAAAAGAAACCAATCCCCAGCAAATGCTGGAAATGGCCATTGTTGAAAATGTCCAACGTGAAGACCTCAATGCCTTGGACCGGGCAAAAGCTTTTGATCGGCTTCTGGCTGAATTCCACTTGAGCCATGCAGAGATTGCCAAACGGGTTGGTAAAAGTCCTGCGTATGTTTCAAACTCATTAAAGCTTCTAGAGTTACCTGATGCATTAAAAGACGGTTTGCTAAGTGGTATGATTTCAGAGGGCCATGCTCGGGCATTACTAGCCATTAAAGATAGGGCTTCGATGATTGAAGCCTACAAGATAATTTTGCGTGAATCAGGATCAGTGCGTCGTGCTGAAGATGTTGCTCGAAGGATTAAATCAAAACTGGAAGCTAATGGACAAAAACCAGTTAAACACCACCAAACCAAAACGATTGTTCACGAAGAAATTGACCGGATGCAGGCAGATATGAACAAAATCCTGGGTGAAAAGAGTAAAGTCAAACTTATCAGAACTGAGCGACAAACAAAAGTGATGATTTTACTCAATGGAAGCCCCGAGGAAACCGAAGCTAAACTCCAAAAAATCTACCATGGTGTTGTTGGGGAATAAAATTCCGTTTTAAACAATGAAGATTGTGACCCCGTATTTAGTGCGGGATCATTTGTGTTTACCAGAAAAACATAAGAGTATCTTTGAAAAAGATGGGAACACGCTTGGTTTTAGTTTATAGAGTTAGTTAGATAGAATATACGGCTTCGCGATTAGGAATACCAACTGATTGCGGTGGCCAGAGCCGGAACAGGACTTTGCCTTTAACAAGGGAAGACTCAACAGGACCAAAATAACGGGAATCAAATGAGTCAGACCGGTTGTCCCCCATGACAAAATAGTGTTCCAATGGAATAGTTACACTCTCGCCTGACTTAGCAAAATCTCCCTCCTCAGTGACAACAGTGTTATCTAAATAAACATCTTCTACCAATTGGATACCATTGCGGAAGATGTATCCATCTTTGATTTCTATCGTATCTCCTGGTAAACCAATAATGCGTTTAATATAGTCTTTATTTTCATCAGGTGCATGTAAGACAACAACGTCACCAACTTGAGGTTGCCCGAAGCGATAGTCGAGTTTGCTTATTATTAAAAAGTCACCATTTTTGTAGTTGGGATACATTGAGTTACCCTCAACAAAGTAGGGTAGGATCACAAAGATATATAGGACTAAGAATAGTGCAAGGGAAAGAACAATGGTTTGGATGGTTTCCCAGATAGCATTGGAAAAGTTGTTTAAAATATCCATAGGTGCGACAGTCTAATACTGATTTATTATACCCATGAATAAACTTTCAATTCAAAACTCAGTTATACCGGGCATGGGCAACAATGCCCATATCTTGAGGGGGCCAGTAGCGGATCCAAGCTTTTCCGATTATGTTTTGAGCAGGAATTGCCAAAAAATCACGGGAGTCACTGGAATTGGCCCGGTTGTCACCAGAAACGAAATACTCATTAGCGGGAACGGTGTACTCAGTGTTTTCGTGTAATAGTCTGCCACCAAGTGTGGTAACTGTTGGATCTAAGTAGGCTGATTCGTTAAGTAATTGACCATTGACTACATAGTGACCGTCAGTAACCTTGATCGTGTCTCCAGGCAAGCCAATAATCCGTTTAATGTAATCTTGGTTAACATTGAGTGGAGCTTTAAAGATAACAATATCTCCCCGTTGAGGTGATTGGAACCGGTAGGTTAGTTTGTTTGTTAGCAAGTAATCCCCGTTGTGAAAGGTTGGAAACATTGAAGTGCCATTGACTTGATGAGGTTGAAAAACAAACAAATACAACACCGTAAATATTGCCAGAGCAACAACGATGGTTTCTAAAAAATCTAAAACGAATTCGATTAGTGAGCGTATAAATGACATAACAGATATTATCTCGTTAATTGAGCGCAGAATCAAGCATGAAAGGTTGGGGCTTGCACAAGAGCATAATATACGCAATACTAAAAACATAAATTACTTCACTGTTCATATGCTTTTAGCTGTCGATGGCGGAGGATCCAAAACACAAGTCATGTTGGCAACCGAAACAGGTGAAGTGGTTTGCCAGACACAGGGTGGTCCACTCAGTTTTGGAGCGGTCTCGCCTGAAGAAGCCCTTGCTAATCTCTTTGCCACAATAGAACAGGCCAAGGTAGAAGCCAACTATCAGGAGGGAATTTTTTCCAGAGTACTTATTGGTATGGCGGGGGNNTTTAAAGCCCGTTGTTAGGGAATCAATTGAAGTGGTTAATGACACCGTCATTTCTCTTGCTGCAGGAAGTGATGCGGAAGATGGCATTATTATTATTTCAGGTACTGGGTCAAACTGTTACGGGAAAAACCGGTTGGGTCAATCCAAAAAGGCTGGAGGTTTAGATTATGTGCTCAGTGATGAGGGTAGCGGCTTCTATGTCGGACAAAGAGTATTACGTGCAGCAGTCCAAAGTGCCGATGGTAGGGAAGAAGCCTCTGTCTTAGTCGACCTTGTCAAAGAATATTTTGATATTGCCGAGATGAGTGAACTAAAAGAAAGAGTCTATAACGAGCATTTTAATAAAACAGCTATAGCTCAATTGTCCCACTTGGCTAGTCGGGCTCTTGAGAAGAATGACGCAGTTGCCAGAAAAATATTAGATGACGCCACTCACGAGCTTATCAAAATGGTCTATGCAGTTGGTTTGCCGCTTGGGTTTGAATACTCGCCGTTTGACTTGGTTATGGTCGGCAGTATGTTTTCTAATAATGTTATTGATAATGAAGAATTTAAACGGAAAGTAAAGGAAAAATTTGCTGAACCCAACTTTATTATTCCGAAAGATCCCCCGGTATACGGAGCAATTAAACTGCTGCTCAAGCAGCGGGCCAGCGAAACAGCACCACCAGCTCACCCTTAATCTGTTTTTTCAAATCAGTCAACCAGTTACTAATAGGTTTAGTTTGAACTTCTTCATGAAGTTTTGTAAGTTCTCTAGCAATGACTACATTAATATCACCGAATATAGTTTGCATATTTTCCAGCGTTTTCCGTATCCGAAACGGCGACTCATAGAAAATGACAGTAACCCCAATGGTGCCTGATTTAATGTATTCCCAGGTCTTGTTCTGTTTACCGGTTTTCCTTGGTAAAAATCCAAGAAA
>DCTD01000037.1:0-2085 GCA_002335355.1 Patescibacteria group bacterium UBA1449 | reverse complement strand
ATTTCTTCGGCAGGCATCTACCAGGACAAACCCAGGATCAGAAATTGACGGTGTTCCTGCATTGCTCACTAGTCCTATGCTTAACCCTTGATTAAGATAGTCAAGTACTTCTGGGATACGTTTATCTTCGTTATGCTCAAAGTACGAAATAAGCTGAGGATATCGGCTGATGTTTATATCAATCCATTTTGATGACGGCAATTGGGAAAACTGTTCTCGAAAAAAATCAAGTAGTTGCTTGGTTTTTCTCGTGTCTTCACACAGTAACACATCGACACTAAACATACACTCCAAAGCCCGGACGGTGATATCTTTGCGGTTGCCGATGGGAGTGGCGATAAGGTAGAGTTTAGACATTGCTTGTTATTATATACCTGTTTGGCTTAACTTTTGGTCATATAATGATATGAATATAATTATATTTGGTGATAGCATAACTTGGGGAGCATGGGATACACAAGGTGGTTTGGTTAACAGACTGAAAACATACTGCGACATAAAAACTATCCTTTCGAATTTAAATAATTATGTAAGTGTTTACAATCTGGGAATCTCAGGTGACTCAACAGAAAATTTATTAGCAAGAATTTCAGTTGAACTTACAGCGCGGATTGATAGTGAAGATGAAAACATGGTTATTATTGCTATAGTAATAAATGATACACAAGTAAATTTAGAAGATCATGCACATAAGATAACTACAGCGCGATATACTCAAAATGTAAATCAACNNGACTCACACCTGTAAATGAAGCATTGGTTTGTCCGATGCCATGGAAACCAGGATATGGGTATCTTAATGAAGAAGTTAAACGTTATGATCAGATAATTTCAGAAATATGTGAAAAGAATAAAATTGAATATATCCCACTATTCGAAGAGTTTAATGCTTATCAAACTAATAGATTATTAATTGATGGTCTTCATCCAAATGATAGAGGGCATAAGATTATTTTTACCTTGGTAAAAAATAGACTGAACTTATAGAACATACTTTCTCTGCTACAATGCACTCTATGGTAAATGCTTGTGAAAGACATTTAGTCGTCGGGTGCGGAGAACGCGGTCTGAAATGGGAACCGGATTCCTTTTCAAACACCATTACAGTACGTCTTGATTGTCAGGAAAGAAAGAATTCTCCGGAAACATATGTTGTGGGTAACTCCCTGTTTCTACCGTTTGCTGATAAATCAATTAATGCTATATGGGCTGNNCAGCCAGCATCCCCTCTGTTGAATTGAGAGTTGCAGTGGAAACTCCTCAAATATTTGCCAAGGGAGTTTGGCCGCTCGAAGTTAAAGAGTGGTATGCTGCGAACTTGGCACATTACGAATATGGGGTCCCAAACAGCTTGGTGCCGAAAAAAATGGAAGAATTGCGATGGGTTTTACGCACAGTTATGTTTGCAGAATTTTTACGGGTAACCCGGGAAGAAGGAAATATTACCATTATTGACCATAAACATGTCGTTGATACACTTTTGCGTCATCATAAAGACATACTGCACAAGACTGTTGATGTCAGATTTCCGTTTATTACTGCAAATGACTGCAAAAGATCTGCTAGCTTGGAGAGATTGTTAGCATCTGGGGCTAAAGTTAAAAAAGTAGTACTTCATAAAAAACCTGTACAACTATCACTGCCCAGTTTAGAAGAGATATATAATGGGAGAGCATCCTGGTACTAACCACTATGTACCGTAATACTTAGTTGCTAAAACGGCGGATGATCCCAACACATTTTCCTTGAATTTGCACGCGTTGGGCAAATATGGGAGCCATAGCACTATTGGCTGGTTCCAGGCGGACTCTTGTAGTTTCTTTAAAGAATTTTTTGAGTGTGGCTAAGCCGTTTTCCAGTATAGCGACAACGATATCTCCGTCTTTAATGTTAACCTCTTCTTCGATAATGACGTAGTCGCCATCGTTAATACCCTCGTTTATCATTGACTCACCTCTAACTTGCAGTACAAATGCCCTTTTTTTACCGGTTAACATATCAGCTGATACCTGCAAAAAGGCATCGGTTTGGCTGTAGGGTTCAATGGGAAGACCGGCTGCAATCCAACCCAAAATTGGGAGGTTT
>DCTD01000108.1 GCA_002335355.1 Patescibacteria group bacterium UBA1449 | reverse complement strand
CAGCACCATTAGTTAGTAAATCGGTCGCAAATGTGTGGCGCAAGGGATGGGTCGTAGCGTCAACAGGTAGTTTGGCCCGGCGCACATATTTTTTGACAATCCTTTGAACACTCCGTGGGGTTAGTCTCATTTTTTCTCCATTCATCTCTTCCTGTTTCCCTCGGGCATAACGGATAAACAATGGCCGCCAATCATCTTCCCTTTGGTTTTCATACTGGGCTACCCAGTCAGCAGCCCGCTGTGATAAAAACACCACCCGCGGCCGTCGTCCTTTACCGATCACCCCAAACTCCCGGGTTTCAAAGTTGATCTGATCACGATTAAGGCTTACCAGTTCAGACACACGTAAACCTGTTGAGAACAAAACCTCTAACAGAGCCTTGTCCCGCAAACCCTTCTCAGTGGCAATCGAGGGTTGGTTTAAGAGATGTAAGATCTGCTGATGGTTTAAGAATTTGAGAGAACGAGATTCTCCTTTTGGTAACTCAATTTTTTCCGGAGCCAGGACGTTATAATCCTGTTTAACCAACCACTTGAGAAGTGAACGTAAGGCAATGATATAAAAACTCTGCGTGACCCGTTTAAGAGTGAGCCCATTGCTGTCAACATACCGGCTCAGATACAGACGGTACGATCTAATCATATCCATAGTAATCCGCTCCACCGGTAAGTCCGTCTTTCCCTGAGCTTCTAACCAAACTGTAAACCGTTCAAGATAAATTCTGTAATTGCGGACGGTGAGGGGAGAGCAGTTGCGTTCTAATTCTAGGTACTCAAGAAACTGACGTATTAAATGTGTAGTACTTGAGGCAGTTTTCATTGGCAGCGTAGCATTTTGAGTGATAATATGAGTAATTGTATTTTTTAATAGTTATATCTATATATTTTACTACCCTATCTCTGCTTACAATAGAGTAGAGCAGTTTAATTCCCTAAAGTGCCTAACCTATCACTCTTACCTCCAATGGAGCCTTTATTCCAAAGTCGTCTACATAAGACATCAATTCCAAATACAGCCTAAAACTCAGTTTAGCACGTAACATTGTACGACACAATGTGCGACATTGCCATAAATTAGGTTCAATACAAGACTTCTTTAACTGAACTATCTTTAGTACCTAGTAACCATTAAGATTTACTTAACAAGTCATAATGAAACTTTTTAAAGATGTCTTAGAAACTGTGAAAAACGAATTGAAAGAAAGTGTAACTGTATAGCGGTATCAATCAGCCTTAACTCATGACTTGGTGACACAGTTTTAAAGTATGAATACTTGTTTTAATTGATATATATTCTTATTTAATACTCTTGATATGATACGATTTCACTAGAAGCCCATAGACGCACGCTAGCTTAGTTAAAGCACTAGTTAACTATCTCATTTAAAAAGTTAACAGGGGAATATACCACTTTTATTAGTCAGCATGTATAGTTCCATATAAAAATCTTAGGTTTCTGGGTTTTGATACAATTTGCAAATTTTGGCATATAAACTCAGATGGAGTAAAAATCGTTTTTTCTCAGTAAGTTTATATATTTATGGTGACTTAAAGAGACATGATACGTGTGGATGTAGTTTAAAAATCTTTAAAAAACGTGCCCTCCTCCGCTAGACTCGATTATTTGTCGCTTAAGTTATATTGTGCGACTTTTTTATATACTCTGTTTTTAAAGAGAATATCTATATAAAGAGAGTACTGAACACCTAACGTAAGAGCGTTTCGATAGATTTCTTCACTTCTGTTTAACTCTGTATTCATAATTATGTATGTAGTTTATTAACTATTCCTTTCACTTGAAGAGNNGACAGTGTGTAAGAATGTCATCAATGAGACTCTACTCGAAGAATATATATACAAACTATATCATTACCTCTGTTAAATAGACGAATATTTTTCTAAGGTAACAGAGGTATTAAGCAGCAGGTCCTAGTGGCTGCTAAAAAAAATGCTTAGCTCCCCTGTTCTGTCGTGAAAAATGCCTATAATATCTCGTGAAAATACTTTATTCATATATACTATGGGTCTTATTGATCGAACTGGTGACACACTTCCCCTCCTCCGCCTCTCTATAGCTCTTCTCGAGAATAATCATTGCTGTTCATAATCATTTTTCTCTCTTTACAATTAGATAATTTTCCATTTCTTAATACGGATTAAACTGAAACCAACTGAAAAGAGAGCTCTTATTTGAAAACTATGACACCTAACTGGTTTACCTCTATTCTACTCTTATACAATTACTATAGGATAGTATACATCTAGTATTTTCTTGATACGTTGGTTCGTTACCCACCCCATCGAGCAGCAAACAGAACAATCAAAAAAACTACCACTCCCACTTGTAGGTATTCACGCACCGTTTGTCGAAACAATCTACCTACCAAAGCCTGCTGCATGATTCCAAGACCAACATAGAGAATGGTAACCAGAAACAGCGAGGCAATAATAATCGTTACCGGCCACATACTGATTAAAAAGGCACTTTGCCCCAAAACCCAGGACAAAACTAAGGTATAGCTAACTATCTCTTTTGTCAGTGTCTCTTCTAGATTACTACTCCAAACCCCTTGTAGAATAATGGGAACAGAGGCAGTAAAGATAAGTAAGGCATTAAGCCATGGTTCTAAGCGAAACGAAAAGATCGTATCAAACAGTAAAAAGGCAATAAGAAGTGAAAACACAAAACCAAGGGCTTGGGCTGCTCGAAGTAATTGAATAGTCCGGATAGCAGCTACGGTAAAGATGTTTTCCGTAAGCAGCAAGGCGTACATGCCAATACCAAACAGTGTTAACAGAACTATTCTCACAAGGAGCTTTTCAGGAAGTAAAAAGTAAAACAGATTAGTCGAGGCTGTAAACAAGGTCGGCAAGATCAGTGCCATGACCCAACTAATCTTGTGCAAGTCTTCCTTTAGACTCCAGGCTGTAAGTCCAGCAGTTAACAGACTTAAAGCTGCTATAGCATAGTAACGATAGTCATCATTAACTGCTTGAACTGCCAGTAACCCGACTGAAAGTAAGGCAGAAATCAGTACAAACTTTTTACGTTTCGAAAAATCAAAAACAGTAGAGATACGATCCCACAACACTACAATAACTGAGGCCAAGACACATAGTGCAGTCACATAGTAGTGGAAAAGTTTAGGAAGAAAAAAATAACTAAGTCCGCTACCGATTATAAGCACAGATCCGCTGATGAGATATTTTGCCCGCGCAGATAGCTTAAACCGCTTTGGCATTATGGTAGACTTTTTGAACATCATCGTAGTCATCTATAAGGGTATAGAATTGCATGAAGCGTTCATACTCCTTATCAGACAACTCGATATACGTGTTGGGAACCATGATTACGTCAGTATCAGTCACTTCATAACCAGCGTTTTTAATTGATTCAGCAATTGTGTGGGTATCAGGTGCAGGTACGAGCATTTGTAGTCGACCATCTTCCCCCTCCTGAAAATCTTCAGCTCCAAAATCAATAAGTTCTAATTGCAGTTCTTCCATATCCTTACCTTGAGGAATATCAATTTCGATAACTCCTTTGCGATCAAAAAAGTAGTTGGTGGATCCCATAGAACCAAGCACCCCACCGTTCTTGTCAAATAATGATTTTATCTCTGAGTTTGTCCGGTTACGGTTATCAGTGACACACTCGACCATAAAGGCCACTTTATTCGGTCCAAAGCCCTCGTAGGTGACTTCCTCATACATAGCTCCAGCTATACGACCTGCCCCTTTATCAACAGCGCGCTTGATATTTTCTTTAGGCATGTTAGCTTCTTTTGCTTTTTCAACCATTAGACGAAGTTTAGGATTAAAGTCAGGATTATCACCACCTCCCTCTCTTACCGCAATACTAATGGCTTTAGCTAAACGCGAAAACAGTTTCCCTCGTTTGGCATCATTAACGCCTTTGTCATGTCGAATTGTTGCCCATTTTGAATGTCCAGACACGTTACAAATATCAAATTTCAAATGACAAATTTCACAACTAAATTTATCCATTTTGATCTTTGAACTTCATTTATGAATTTATCGTTTTAGTCTATTAATTGAATGTAAGTATCATATCACTCTTGACAAGAAAGGACAAACTGAGTATTTTGTCATGGATGACACTGTCCATCCTTGCAATCCAAAAAGCGCGTAACAATCAGTGGCAGGAAGCTGTTGATATTAACGAGCAAATTTTGGCTCAAGACCCCACTAACGTTGAAGCACTAAATCGCTTAGCTCTAGCGTACCTCCAATTAGGCCAACTGAAACAAGCCAAAGATATTTACAACACAGTCTTAAAGCTCGACCGGTTTAACCCAATTGCTAAACGCAACCTAGAAAAACTAAAGAGTCTGGAACAATGTGGTAATGGATCAACAATCGCCACCGTCAAACGCTTTAGTTTTATTGAAGAACATGGTAAAACTAAGATAGTGCCTCTGGTTCGTCTTGGAGAACCAACAGTCGTATCCTTACTTCAAGCATGTGTTGAATTGGACATGGATATCCGTTCCCAATCTATTTGTTTTTACTACCAAAAAAAATATGTGGGCAAACTACCGGATGATGTGGCTAAGCGGTTAATCTGGCTCTATAAACGCGACAACCGCTATGCTGCTTTTGTAAAATCAATCGATAAAAATAAACTATGTGTCTTCATCAAAGAGACCAAGAGAAGTCTTAAGAACATGAACTACCATTCTTTCCTATCGTTAGAACGGGAAGATGGAGACTCATACGAGCAGATGACTGACTAAAAACCTGTTTATTCTTTTTTCCGTACGCAACAACTTTCCCAAAAATCCTCTCCTAAAATCACCGTCACATCAGCAATATCACTCTTATCCCCCTCTGTTGTCACAGGTAAATGAAAGTACCGGGCAAAGTCGGTTACATAGGGATTATTACTAGCTTTATCAGTCACAATAATAGCCGAAGTCTCATATGGCTTCCGAGCTTGCCGAACACCCGTTACATCAAAACCGGAATTGGCTACCATTCGTTTCATCATTGAACCAAGCCCAGTATGCTGGGTCCCATTAAAGATTTCCCAGGTTAGTTGTTCTTTGAGGTATTTTGGCCGGGCCAGTTCTTTAAGTCCGAACGCATCGAGTTCTTCCGGTTTGATTTCATATACCTGGCTTTTATCAGGTAACGTTGTTAATTCAAACACAGATGTTGTTGGCATATCAATAGTGCGGATGTGATTATTGCGAAGATTGGCAGTAAACAGAATAAGTCGGAGTAAATCCCAGTCGGAAAAGTTTGTCTCTGCCCGACGAAAAATGGCCTGTATGAGAAGTGTCGATATATCGACATAATCTCCTTGGCCATTAATAATGTAGCCATCGGTAACACTTCCCAGAAACTGAGTCATGCTCCGAGTTAGCAACTCTCCAAAATGAGTTTTTTCTTGGTTTGCCAGAAGTTTGACTTTACTGGCTTGATATTCCTGATAGCCGTTTGATAAAGCTATCAGTGTGTTATCTGGAAAGGTTAAAACAACAGCTTCGTTTAGATCAGTATTTATTTTGATGTACCCTACTTTATTATTCTGTTCAAACACAAAGGTAACCTGCCCCTCGCCTTTCCATACAGCCTGAGTATAACCCTGCACGATGACTTTAATAAACATCACAACAAACACCAGTAACCCCAGTCCTAAGGTGAAAAATATAGGAAACCGACATGGTTTTTTGTTATTAATTTTAGGAAAGTGAGGTACAGAAAAACGGCCAAAGAAATATGGCCAGCGGTTACGGCTTCGGTGGGCAGCAAATCGCGGCATGAAAATATGATAGCAAGTTTGTGAAAACTAGCTAGTGTCAGTTGTGAAAACGAAAAAAGTTAAAGTGGAATTCCGGGGAGAGCACATAAACAGCGTTGTTTTTGTACTCTCCCCGAGTTAGGTTCAGGATACTCTAACGAGTTCTGGGGCTGGCTCACGGTATGTTTGAACGAGTATCATGATCTCAGTTGAAACGAGACCCTGGATTCTCTTGGTCAACCGGTGTCGCCATTCAGGGTTGGTGAGTACTTTTCGTATAAACTCGTCAGCTACACTCATGATAGCCTCATCAAAGAAGTGTAAACCGATCACACCATCTCTTCTATGAGCTCTACCGTTAGGATCAACAATTGCGCACGTGGCTGCAATCATGACCTGCTTGCAGAGATCTGGACTAAAGTCCTCGAGAGCGCTTCTGTCTCGTTTCAGGCCATAATGTGTCAACCACCAGTTAAGATCATCTCGATCGTTGGTGAACTGCCTTGACGAAGAATCCATATCCAGCATTCCTGGCGTTGTACGAATCAAGTCCGGCCCCAAGTCCAGAAGCGACAGGATCAATTGTGTTCTAATCGTATTAACGTCTCGCACCATCGGTTTTCCCTCCACACTACTCATTACAACTACCTGTATCTCAACATTCACTACTCGGAATACCTAGGCCGATGATAAACGTAACAGGTTTCACCTCCTTTTCTTTACTCATACACTTTTGTGACAACCACTCTATCACTTGTAGAAAGAAAAACAGTAGCTTCCACAAAAATTATCCTGAACTGTTAATGTGCAGAAAGAATTAAATAGCAGCACTATTACCATTATTTCTTTTTTACAGACAGACATTTTACTATGAATTTTGATAATAACAATGAAGTAAAAACTGTTTTTTTTTGTTAGTGTGAGATAATCTTTTCCCGAAGCTGTTCGCAAAGTCTTACCATAAACCGAACATTGTGGATACTGGACAAACGGTAATACAGAAGTTCGTCTGATTTAAACAAATGGTTTAAATATGCCCGGCTATAACCTGCCCGGCAGGTGGCACAGTCACACTCCTCCATTATCGGCCGATTATCATCTCTAAACTGGGCGTTACCGATTTGCAATCTGCCTTTACGATTAAACTCAGAGACAAAACGTACCCGATCAGGTGAGGTGTGATCGAAACTACTACCCTCTAAATAACCATGATAGATTGCCCCATTCCGGGCTAAACGGGTTGGCGCCACACAATCAAACATATCCACCCCTGCCATAACCACGTCAACGATATCTTGAGGATCACGTCCTACGCCCATCGTATAAAACGGTTTAGTTGGATCAATTATTGCTTTTACCCAGTTAATATGCTCCACCGTTTTCTCCATAAAGTAACCAACCGAGACACCCCCAATGGCAATCCCCGGCAAGTCTTGACTATTAACAAATGCAGCGCTTTCTTGTCGTAAGTGTTTATAATCTCCACCTTGGATAATACCAAACAAGGCTTGATCGTGAATGCCTCTCTGCCACTCTTCCTGGCTTCGCTTAAGCCACCTGTGCGTTCGCTCCATGGCTTGTACTACATATACTTCATCTTTAATCGGAGTGCATTCATCAAACGCCATGATAATGTCTGCCCCTAATGCCCTTTGGATCTGAATAGAAGACTCCGGAGTTAAGCGGTGAATTGAACCATCAAGGTGAGATTTAAAGGTAACACCATCTTCGTCAATCTTTGAAAGCTTTCCGGCTTCCTGTCCCAAGCTGAAGACCTGAAATCCTCCACTGTCAGTTAAGATCGGTTTCGGCCAGTTCATAAACTGATGCAGTCCACCTAGTTTTTTTACTAATGCTTCACCCGGCCGCAAGTGCAAATGGTAGGTATTGCCTAAAATGATCTGGGCTCCTGTTTGAATTACATCTTCTGAAGACAAAGCTTTGACTGTCCCTATGGTGCCCACAGGCATATAAACCGGTGTCTTAACAACTCCATGAGTAGTCACCATTTCACCAGCTCGGGCAGTACCATGTTTATGGGTAATCGTAAAGGCAAATTTCATACGTTTGGGATTACCGGCTTCTTATCCAGTAACTTCTAATCCTTTCAATGCATTCTGTAAATCTTCCGGCAGTTCTGCTTGATATTCTACTATATTACCGGTTTTTGGATGGTAAAAAGCTAAGAAAAATGCGTGTAAAAATAAACGCGGANNCCACTGTAAGTCACTTTTTAACCGCTTCCCTAAGTAGACAGGATCAGACACAATCGGATACCCCAAGTGAGACAAGTGAACACGCAGTTGATGGGTTCGACCAGTCTTGGGATACAGTTCGACCAAACTCATCTGTTCTTGGGTTTGGGGATGGGTATAAAGTGTTTNNTGCCGGTTTAAAATATTACGTTTAAGCGGTAAGTTGATTGTTCCCTGTTTTAAACTCACTTTGCCATGAACTAAAGCCAAATACTGCTTGCGGGTTTTCCGCTCCTTAAACTGATCTTTAAGATTGTGAAAGGCTTCAACTGTTTTTGCTAGAACCATAATCCCCGATGTTTCTTTATCCAACCGATGCACCACCCCACTGCGGTTTAAAAACTCTCTCTCTTCAGGAATAAGATTGTTTACATTTGACACCTTACATTTGACACTAATAACTTTTTCCTCCATCCAGTCTTGGATAGTTTCGCCTTTGACACTTTCAGCCCGGTTAACCACTACCCCAGCCGGTTTATTGACAACCACAAGAACCTCATCCTGATAAATAATGGGAATATTCATAGATGGTTTCCCCTAAAAATGTGTACTAATAGTATTAGTATGCTTGTAGTTATAACGGCATCAGCAAGATTAAACACGGGAAACTGGCCAATACGAATATAGTCAATAACGCCGCCATAGAGAACTCGATCAAATAAATTGCTCACGCCAGCAGCAATAATGATCCATAATATTAACGAATATCTGTAGGTGTTCCAGACGTACAGAATTAAGAAACCAAGCCCAACGATACTAATCCATGCCGGTAGTATTCCCCAGGTTCCCTGATGGTTAAGAACTACTTCTTGAGGATAGGTCTGTCTTACAAAATGTTTTACTGCCTGGTCTAGCAGGATAACACTGAAAAACGAAGTCAATATTTTTAGGGTTGGATTATCCATTATATAAAACGCTACGCTGCATTTGCATCTCTACCGGTACGGGCACGGGAAAACCGACGGGGCCGGTTACGAGGTTGAGGACTGACAAGCGGTTCACGGATAGGTACCAGTTCTTCCTGTTCACTACTACTCAATGGATTAGAAACACTGGGAAGATTAATCTTGTTACCCGCTCTTAGCCAGAAAGTAAATAGTGTTAACTTGAAAGCAACAATAAGTACTACTTGATAAAGAGTAAACACCCAGAAAACTGGGTAGCGAACCGACATGAAATCAAAAATAAATTGGCTGATCAAAAAAACAGTTAGGTAGGTCAACCATAAAAACCCTGGTTGAGCTTCTCCTCGGTTATCCTGATACCAGGAAAACAACCGGTAGTGTTTATCAAACCACCTCAACAAGAAGTAAGTACCGATCATAACCATGATTTCATATAACGGCAACGGGTGGCGTGCTCCCTCAATCCCAGGAAACACCAGTCCCCAAGGTAGACTGGTCATAGCACCAACATAAGAGCCATCAAGAAACTGGCCAACCCGTAACAATATTTGAGCAACAATAACACCAAAAACTGCTCCATCAGCAAAATGGAAGAATTCCCATTTCTTTTGTTTTGCAACCAACCGCAGCAAATACATGAGTCCAATCAGAAACCCAAACCAACTAAGATGATTAGAATAGGAAAGATTTATCCATTTGCCAAAGTCAAAACCAAAATCATTGAAGTTCAATAAAATGTAAGCAAGCCGGGCACCAATAATACCCCCGAAAAAAGCAAGGAAAATTGTGTCAAAAATGTCGTTATCTTCGTAGTGTTCTTCTTTTGCTCTTTGCCAGATTGAAAAACTACCAAAGAAAAAGGCTAAGGCTAAGAATAACCCTAAGCTGGAAATGGTAAACGGTCCGATAGCGGCAATCACCGGAAACACAGTAGTCTAAGTGTGTCATTCTGATACGAAACCCAAAGAGTCTATCTGCTACGAGTCCTAACGACACACTGTATTATGTATTTGTTACTAGTATTTGATTATATCTGATTTGACTAATCTAGCCAATAGCCCCTACAATATCAAAGGTTTATCAACATAACGCATACATACATGCTTATCACACCACATATTCTTTTAGGCCTCTATCTTGTTACCAACTACAATCCATGGATTGCCCTACCAGCTGCAGTTATCAGTCATATCCTCTTTGACTATTTCTATCCTCACTGGAATCCTCATCTTTTCACTGAAGTTAACAAACGAGGAAAACTGTCGTTTAATACACTCAATATCATTGCTTCGAACTTAGTGCTAGCGAGCCTTTTTGTACTCTTCTTTGTTTTTCAAGTATTACCAGACACTAACAAAGCAGTCTTGCTCGTTTCTGGAGCACTACTTTCAATACTCCCAGATTTGGTGGAGGTTCCCTACTACTTTCTAAAAAACCGCCACCCACTTTTAGTAAGGTTTGTAACCTTTGAACATCTCCATCAAGCCAAAGCTCCGAAAGTCTGGGGATTAAGTTCTCAAGTTTTTCTTATTCTCGTCTGTCTTTGGGCATTATTGAAGTAGTTCTAAAACGTTATTTTGCCCGTTCAACGTATTTATGATCAATCGTATCCACTCGAATCTTTTCACCTTGATTGATAAAAAGAGGGACTTTAATCCTAATGCCTCCGGTCACAACCGCGGATTTATACATGTTAGCTGCTGAGTTGCCTTTTACCCCAGGATCACACTCAATCACCTCAACAGTAACTTTAGGTGGAATCTCAATATTAAGCGGTTTTTCATCCCATACTACGACATTGTAAGTTTCCCCATCCTGCAAAAAAACGATTTCCTCTCCCATATCCTCAGCATTCAGCTCAATTTGTTCGTAGGTAACTGGATCCATAAAGTACAACGTATTCCCCTCACGGTAAAGGTATTGCATGGATTTTTTGGTTAAGTTTGCTTCTTCAAACCTGTCAGAGGGTGAGAAGACAACAGGTAAAACATTCCCTGTCAATAATCCTCGAACTTTTAAGCGTACATCAGCACTGCCCCGTCCCATATGAGTATGTTTATACTCCATGACTTTATGGGGTTCATTGTTATAGACAAAAATGGTTCCAACTTTAAGATCAACTGCTTGGTACATAGAAAGAATCAAAAGACAAAGCTCAAAACTCAAAGTTACATTACTTTATGGTTCAAAGTAGTCTTTTACGTTTGAGTTGTAGTTTTGACATTTGATAATTGAGAATTGAATTTGAACATGCTATTTTACCACGGGATTTCGTCATCCTGAATTCGTTTCAGAATCTCCGCCGCTATTAAACACACTATTTCCTGGTAAAATATGTCAGGAGATTCCAACCGTATGCCGCGGTGGCGGAATTGGTAGACGCGTAAGTCTCAAAAACTTATGAGGGTAATTCCTCGTGCCGGTTCG
>DCTD01000103.1 GCA_002335355.1 Patescibacteria group bacterium UBA1449 | reverse complement strand
GCAGTGCTTCCGGAAACTGCTCAAGTTGTTGAAAAAAAAGAAAATGAGCATACATCTCCCATAAGCTTACCAACTACCACTGAAGAGTCTCTCCAACAATCTTTGACCTTGTTTACCAAATTTCCAGGGGTAAGAAGTGGGGGTGTGGTGATCCCCGTACAGGTAACGGTAACGGATGATATCAGTCCTTACCCGGAGATTTATAGTGGCATGGTTGATTTTACCTCTGACGAAAATGGTATTCTGAATGCCTCAATTCCTGTTAACATCCAGTTACTTCCTAACTCGGTTAACGTCCACTTAACGGGACCAAAACATCTACCGGTTAAATATGCAGCAGTAACGGTCATCAATAACACTGTAAGTGTTGGCGAGATACCAGCGCAAGCTGGTGATCTACCTATCAATGGGCAAAAGGATATGGTGGTTGATAGCCATGATTTAGAGACGTTAGAAGCCTTGATTGGATCGCAAAAATCTGAAGACTTAGCCATAGCTGATCTGGATTACAACGGCAAGATAAATGCGTACGACCGAGCTTTACTGCTTAAAACACTACTAGAGTCACGTTAACATATCATGAAACATCACACTTTACTAACAACTCACAAAACCTACCCTCTCAGCATTATTGGTTTTATGCTTTCCTTGTTGGGAATTGTCTTGGTGGGTATTATCGTTATCGGAATTTCCCTGTACGGACTTGATAAAAAAGAGAACCACACTGTCCAGTTAGGCCAGTATCTCACTGATGGCAGTAATCCAGCCTTTTTTGAGTTTGATGTTGCCGATAGTCCTACTGTTATCGATAAACCTGTAGCTATCAAGGTTATCTTGGATGCTCAGGGTCATGAAGTGAACGGAGCCGACTTTGTTATTCAGTATGATCCTGATAAAGTCAGGATTGAAACCAGTTTTGGTGATGTGTTTAACCGGTATGCAAAGTACACCAACGACAATACAGTTGAACTATCCGGATGGTATACCGACACAAACCATATTTATACAGGGAAGGGAACCTTTGCTACCCTGACCGTGACTCCGCTGACAACTCAAGATGTAGAAATTGCGGCCATGTGTTATGAAAATGCTAGTAATGACTCAAATATCATTGTGGGCGATAAGGACGTTATTGATTGTAACTGGAATCCGAAAGTAACCTTTAGCGTTGCCAATAACAGTTCAACCACTGCTGAAACTTCATGCTGGGATGCCCAACCCGAACGACCGTCTGGGTTAAAAGCTGTGTCCGGACCCCACCAGGGCCAGGTAACCTTAACCTGGAATAAAGCGGACGGAGCCACCCATTATGCGTTAATGTACGGAGAATCGTGGTTAGACTTTAAATATGGAGCTCCGAACGTGGGCGATACTGACCGGTTTATTGTCAGTAGTTTACGGCCAGGGGTTGGCTATTACTTTGCTGTTACCGCTGTAAACGGGTGTGCCTCATCAGGAATTTCAGATGGAGCTGCTGCCTATGCTGGGGTTGTGCCGACTTATACGACAAAAACTTCACAAACCAGCACAACACCTAAACCCTCGCCAAAACCAACTCAGGTGCCATCCACCTCATGGTCAAGCCAAGCTACTCAGCCAACTGCCCAGCCAACAGTCAAACCTACCCAACCAGCTGTTACACCTACGCCAACAATTGCCCCAAGTTTAGCGATGCCTAGTCATGAACCGACAGCAACTGGTTCGGGATTGGCTACACCCAGCTCAGTTTTACTCAGTCGGCCAAGTAGCACCCCCACGCCAGTTAATGTGCCACCAACTGATGAAGAACATGACAACTGGCGTCTCATGGCTGCAGTCCTACCATGGATAGGTTTAGGTCTTTTGATTGTACTTGGAGGGGTTTTAGTAAGTGTGGTAAAGCAAATGCGCAGCAACCCGAATATCGAACAATAAGTAGACACAGCTTTGCCATAACTTCTCTGTTAGAATTGCTTTCAATAGCTGAAAATCTAGTGTAAAATCAGTGCCTATGAATGGATTTCCCCCTATTAAACAACTTCCTAACGGTTTGCGGTACGTTGTCGCGCCGCAGCCTGGGATGAAATCAGCAACGTGTTTAGTTCTAGTTAAGGCAGGGACTCGGTATGAGACTGTTGATACGAATGGTATTTCCCATTTCTTAGNNACAGTTTTTAAGGGTACCCAAGCCATGCCAACTGCCTTAGATATCGCTATGACGGTGGATAACGTGGGTGGTAGTTTTAATGCCTTTACGGGTAAAGAATACACCGGTTTTTATGTTAAAGCAGCAGTGTCTCAGCTTGACCTTGCCATGCACGTTGTTTCTCAACTAATCTTTTCACCCCTGATTCCAGCTCAAGAACTAGAGATTGAGCGGGGTGTTATCTTGGAAGAAATCAGAATGTATAAAGATGAACCTCAGGCAAAAGTAGCCCAGCTATTTGAACAAGTCATGTTTGCACCGACTTCTTTGGGTTGGGATATCTTGGGTACTGAAGAGACAATCAAAAACATTAAACAGGAAGCTTTTCTGGAATACATGAACTATCTGTATGTTCCGAACCGGATGGCTCTGGTGATTGCCGGTGGAGTTGAGGAAAGTGAGGCATTGGAGGAAAAGATTTTGCAGTATTTTGGGAAAGAAAAACAATTAACCGAACTGCAAACAAAAAGATATACATTTGACCAAACAATGCCGGCGGTAAAACGTATTGCAAAAAAAACAGAACAATGTCATTTAGTTTATGGTTTCCGTACATTTGGCCGAGGCAATCGGGATCGGTATGTACTTTCCGTTTTAGCAACTATTTTAGGCGGCGGTATGAGTTCGCGCTTATTTACCGAGATTAGAGAAAAACGGGGGCTTGCCTACTACGTAGGCAGTATGGTTGATATCTATGCTGAAAGCGGCTATCTAGCTATGCGGTCAGGGACGAAACCTGAGTCAGCCCAAGAAGTCATTAACGTTACCAATGAGGAGTATGAGAAACTGAGAACAAATCCAGTTGGGGACAAAGAACTGACCAAGGCCAAAGAATTTATCAAAGGCCATCTTCTGCTTGGATGGGAGAATAGTTACGAAGTGGCTGACTTTTATGCCGAAGATCTGTTACTTGAGGGGAAACTTCGCAGTTTGGATGAAGTCCTGGCTGGGATTGATGCAGTCTCAGCTAAGGATATCAAACGGTTAGCTCAAACTCTTTTTGTTGAACAGGGTAAAAACTTTGCGGTCATTGGACCGGAAAAAAGCGTCAAAACCTTAACTGTTGCCTCATCTGAGTCTTCTTCAGTTACTACTCCTGTTTCATTTAGAGCTCATGTGCTTTAATTCAATAGTGCTTAGCTTCTAGACTTTCACTAAAGCTGGGGTTAAAATTTGGATTTGTAACCAAATATATGTTATGACTTGTGTCATCTCAGAGCTTTAGCTGTGGAATCTTAACAAAACAGTATGTTGACATCTCTAATGCTCTCATATTTATATGGGGATGTTGAAAGCATTCTGCTTTGCAGAACAGCACGACAATACTATGTTAGGTTAGTTCTTAGCTCGGCTCGTGGATGATACTTATTTCTATGATGCAACGATCTGTTGTTTTAGTAAAACCAGATGGTGTTCAGCGGGGTCTTATTGGAGAGATTGTTACCCGGTTTGAACGCAAAGGCTTAAAACTGGTTGGGCTAAAGATGATGTATTTAACAGATGAGATTTTAGATCAGTGGTATGTCCATCATAAAGAGAAACCCTTTTTTGGCAGTCTCAAACACTTTATGATGAGCTCTCCTATTGTAGCCATGCTCTGGGAAGGGTATGAGAGTATTGATACTGTTAGAAAGCTCGTTGGTATCACCAAAGGCCGTGAGGCTGAATGTGGCTCAATCCGTGGTGACTTTGCCATGTCGCAATCTAACAATTTAATCCATGCCTCTGATAGCGTTGAGGGGGCTAAAAAAGAGCTTGACCTGGTCTTTGAACCCTCAGAAATTTTTGAATACGATAAAGATGACTATCTGCACGTCTATTCTCAGGAAGAACGGGGGAAGTAGACGGGGGTTAGTTGTTTTGCAGTGGTTCTAAAACTGGTGTTTAAAACAAAGGAAAACGAATAAGAGTAGGGAAAAAGAAAGTTGAATATTGATATATAGATAAGTGTTAATATGTAGATATTAGTATTAAATATCAGACTGACATAGTTATTAAAAACCCACTTAAAACAGTGGGTTTTTTATTGGTAAACCAGTTTTTTAATTACAAAAACCATTACGGAGAGACACCGATGACCATCCAGTTAAAGGTAATTACTTGGCTCTGAGGCTGGGTAATGTGGAGTTCAAACCCAGTCTCTGTTTCATTAGCAAGGTAGTAAGGGATAAACCGGCCGACTGGAGTAATAGAGACCATGGGGACCAGTGAGAACGGCTTATCATAGGTGACAGTAACAACGGTCTGGTTTGCAGGGATAGTCAGTTTCCCGGCATGTTTACTGCTTACGCTTAACTGTTCGATCATGGCCTCACCTAAAACCGCACTGCCTGTGGCTTGTAGGTCAGTTTCAATGGTTAGTTGGTGTAGGGTGGCACTGCCGGTTGCTTCCAAGCTAGTAGTGATCACGGTGCCGTCAACAGTAAGATTACCGGCAACATACATATTACCCTCCGGGNNGGATCAATAGTAACTTTGCCGCTGACCAGGTCAATGCCGTAGAGGCCAGAAGCCTGCAGTTTAAGCGGTTGACCGACTGCAGTGAGGCCCCCTGCGGTTAGCTGGAGGTGTTGAGTGGGATCATCAGCTGAAAACACGGTTAAGGTGCCGTTAACATCAGTCGAACTTAAGAGGGTTGGTCCGGAAGCATAGGGACCACCATCAAACAAGGCTTTACCCAGGAAAACGGCTGTATCACTTACAGTAATAACGATATCACCGTTTGGATCAGTTAGCTGGCTGGATGAGAGGAGAGCAGATCCTGAAGCTGTTAAAACCGGTTGGCTGGTTTCTTGGGTTTGCAGTTGAGCAGAAAGTGAAGCAACCTCAGTTTGAAGTTCAGTGATTGCCTGGGTTAAAGCGGCTGAAGTAGAAGCTGATAGAGTATTTAAATCACTCATTTGAGCTGATAAGTGAGATACTCTACTATCCAACTGTTCAATATTTGAAGCAAAAACTTCTCCCTGTAACGTCATATTCCCGTTTCCATCCAAACGCATGATTTCAGTACCATTGTTATTTTTAAAGATTAACCCCAATGGTGAATTCCATTCTTCTGTTATTCTAAAATCATTGGCAAAGATCATATCACCAAAGTATTGGTCAGGGTTGTCTTTGTTGCCTCCAATTAGCAATTCTGTTGAAGAGATAGCAATACCAACCCTGTTACTTGTATACGTTGTTGTTAAGGTACCATCGCGATTAGCATAATAGACAGCGCCTGGAGTTAAGCCTGAATGAACATTGGAGATACCACCCATAATAACTGTAACCGTTTCACCGGCTTCTTTTGTAGAGGATGCAATACCCATAGCCACTTCTCTGGTGCCATAGATAGTGCCAACCCGAGCTCGTGCATAACCAGATTGAAGTAAGGTAGCAACAAACTTTGACGAATCGAGGGCTATTGCTCTAGTTAATGTTGTGGGATTAGTTGCCGGAGGTCCCCACAACACCAGGCCTCCAGACACTTCTCCGAAGATAACAGAATTACTTGAACCGGTGGCTAAAAATGAAGTTGATGAGATGCGTGATACATAACTAACTGTGTAGGGGACACCTGTTTCGCTACCATATGTTATGGTTGTGCCCGATACGGTCCCAACCCGACTCCTGGAACCATTAGTACTATCGGCATACATGACTGCAAAGGTATCTGAACTGAGTCCAGCAACAGCGATACTTGTAGTGTTATCTGAGTTAAAGATATAAGCAGTTGAGCCAACGGTAATGGTTGTACCAGAGACAGTGCATATGACAGCCGTGCCGTAGCTAGAGTTATTTGGATCTTTATAGATAATTACAAAGCTCGTTGATGATAACGGAGCAATAGCTGGGTTACCTGGGTTACCTGAAACAATGGTTACAGGTGTTCCAGTAGTAACAGTTGTTCCAGAAACAGTGCCAACAACTGCTTTTAATGCGTTAGTATCAAAATCATAATATGTGGCTGCAAAGCTGTTTGATGATAGTTTTATGCCGTAGTGTACGTTAGTGTTGTTTGCTGTCCACGTGCTGGCTGCAGCACCAGGGGTAATTGTTGTTCCTGAGATGCTTAGTGCAGTTCCATAACCCTTACCAATTGCCACAGCTAATGAAGGAGATAACGAGATTACTTGGACACTATAGCCAGGATCTTGGGGGGCAACTCTAACCCGTGTTCCAGAGGTAATTGTATCTCCAGAGATAGTATGAACTTGGGCATACACCTGTGCGGTATCATGTCTTCTAACACTAATGACTTTATCTGTGTCCAAGTAGTCAGTAGAATGCTCTGCATAACTATAATCACTATCAAGATAACCATAGATGTTCGAAAAACTAATGCCAAAACTTGACCGAGCCTTGCCATCTTTAACCGAGACAACATTACCTTGGGTGATAGTTTGACCGGCATCAACCTCGTAATCTTTTGATAACTGAGAGGCGCTTGAAGATTGACTGGTTTCATTATCCAACTGTATCCAACTGCTCCCATTGTAACCCTCAAAGTTGGTNNGGTGCCACTCCAGCGTAAAGCTCCAGCAGTCGTATCTGAAGTGGCCCCTAAAAAGACTCCTCCTGAAAGTTTTAGGTTTCCATCAATTTCCAGTTTCTCGCCCGAACTGGTAGTACCAATGCCAATATTGCCACTGCCCATAAAGGCAAGATCAAAGCTATTCGTTTCAATAGTAGTGGCTTCTGATAAAGTCCCTCCGAGCTTAAAGGTATCGGTAGCAAGGGTTAAACCATTACCAGCAAGATACGCAGTACTGTTTCCAGCCTGAGACCAGTCAGTAATACAATCTCCGCCAATACAAAACCCTGTTGTTGTATTCACTGAACCAGCTNNCGTACCAATCCCAATCTTTCCTAATCCTGAAAAGGCAAGAGTATTCCCAGCAGTATCAATTGTGGTTGCAGCACTGAGAACACCACCAAGGTTAAATTCACTTCCGTTTAGATAAAGACCATCTCCAGCAGTATAACTAACACCAGCAGGAAGCTGTTGCCAGGTACCCACACCATTGACGTCTGCAGTTAAAACATACCCGCCTGTAGAACTGGTGCCTAGTTGAAAACCGATTACTTTGACACTACCAGCCACATCAAGGGTAGCGCTGGGTGAAGTGGTGCCAATACCTACCTTACCAGTGCCCGAAAAAGCAACATTAAATCCAGTCGTATCAATGGTAGTGTCTGCTGCTAAAGATCCACCGAGTTTGAAAGTATCTGTGTCAAGATATAGTCCGTTATCTGCTGAGTAAGAAACACTGCCACTGCCAGCTTGAGTCCAGGCACTAATACAGGTTCCAC
>DCTD01000057.1 GCA_002335355.1 Patescibacteria group bacterium UBA1449 | reverse complement strand
CGTAAACCAATCTTCATTCTTTATTACTAAAAACGTTACTATGAGTAGTACTAAATACAAGGGGTACAGTCGAGCAAAACGGTTAAATAGAAAGTGCCAGTAGTCTTTTTTAAACAGCTTAATTGTGTCGTAGCGATAGGCTATTAAAAACCCACTTAGGACAAAAAAGATGCTAATACCTGCATAGAGCTCCATAATCAAACTCTGCCCAACGGNNGCCGATTGCCCGAATACCTGTTAAAGCCGGAAAGTAATCTTTGGTTGAGGTTGTTGTTTTAGCAACTTTTTGTTGGTTGCGCTTTCTTTTGCTCATCTTTGATAAATTGGTAGTATTCTTGATCAAGTGTACAGTAAAAGCAGTAAAAGCAAAAGAAAACGTTTAATGAAGTATTTTTTGTGTTTTTGGCGGAAGGGGAGAGATTCGAACTCTCGATCCTTTCGGATGCCGGTTTTCAAGACCGGTGCACNNTAGACCGCTATGCGACCCTTCCAAACTCCACAGTGTATTATATCTTATCGAGCCAAGGTTAGGGCCCAGATTTTTTCTGCCCCTAATTGTTTTAACACCTCAGCACAGGCTTTCATGGTTGAGCCGGTTGTCCAGACATCATCAACTAACAGCACTCCTCTCCCTTGCAATGGCTTTTCCCCGAGTTTGAGAATTTTTTCTGTTGGTAAGAAAGCGTCTTTGATATTGGTTTGCCGTTGTTGTTTATTTAACTCGGCTTGAGGCTGGGTATTTTTATTGCGCTGAACCAGTTGGTCTGAAAACGGCAGCTGCCAACACTGAGCATATATTTTCCCAAGCAATCCAGATTGGTTAAAACCACGGAGATTCTGCCGTCTTTTATGCAAAGGCACTGGAACAACAATGGGTGCGTTAGTTAAGAAATCACTAAACGCCTGTTGATTTTGGGACTGGATAATACTAAAAGATACCTGAGCTAAAACCTCAATCCCTGAAAAATAGTACCGGTACTTAATTTCTTTTATAATCTTCTGTAAGACAGCTTCATAATCCCAGCATGCGGTTAAGCCATCAACAGACCCTAAACACTGAGTGTGTTTACCACCTCCGGAATTAACTTGTAAACAGCTTGGGCAAATCTGCTCCTGATGAACAGTCAGCTTTGCCTGACACTGAGGACAAACAACCCACCCGAAAGCATTACAACCTAGGCAGACTGGAGGGAACAAAAGATCTTGCAGAAAAGAAAAAAAGCGCATTATACATATTGTACCTAAGATGCGCTGCTTGTGGAGATGGAGGGAATCGCACCCTCGTCTGACTATGCTTTCAAAAACCGTCTACACGCGTAGTTTGTTGGGTATACCCAAAGGTAAGCAACAAACAACTTATGGCTTTGGGGCGTGGCCTAAACTTCGTGTTAGACGGCCAACCTAACACTGCACCCACAGTTTGTTTTCACCCTAAACCGACTCCCGTGAGTAAAGTGGCTTAGAATGCCAGATTAAGCAGCGTAAGCGTAAGCTAAACCGCCAAATGCTGGGGTAGTTTTGGTAGATGTATGACCATCTCCATCAACTACTCTAATGCCTGTAAAATTAGCATTTATTTTTTGACCCTGTTTAACGACTTCTTTGGTCAAAGTCGGCGTGCAGATTTTCAAAGAACACAACCGTCGAGTCTAAACATCCCCGATATATATATTTATTATACCTGATCAGTCAATCATTTCAGATAAGTTTTGCGCTGTTTTATAAAGTGTCATNNTAACATTATTAAAACACAAGAATCATTTTGATGAGTTATCAGTGACTAAGTTACGACTGTGTTATAATTTGGCTTTATGAACAAAGAAAGTCAACCTGATCAAATCGTAGCTACTCAAGAAACCAACCAAGAAGAGATAATGAATCCAATTATCTCTGCATGGAGAGGTATCCAAGAAGATCCTACAGCGAGAATTCGTTACTCTAAACTAACTACCGTGAGTAGCTATGCCACTCATGTAAAGACTATTATAAATGGGGGTACTATTGATGATTCTTTGGACAGTGCTGATTTGAAAATTATTACTTATCTTTGTGAGATTGAAAAAAATATAAACGTACTAACACAACCGATAGTTGAGAAAAATGGAAAGAACGGTTCACATAATTCTTAATAGTGCTAAAGTTAATAGTTCTTCAATGTTTTTGCTTTCTCCCGTTCAAGATCCCGTTGTTTTATCTTCTCCCGTTTTTCATACTCTTTCTTNNTTCCCCCGGCCCAAAGCAATTTCCAGCTTCACTTTATTGCCTTTTATATAGAGAGCAGTCGGAACCAAAGCTAAGTTTTTGGTTTCAATCTTGCGGGCAATACTATTGATCTCGTGCTTATGCATCAGAAGCTTACGAGTTCTCACTGGATCATACTCTTTGTTATCAGCAAACTGATAAGGCGAAATGGTAGCATTTATAAGCCACAATTCTTCTCCCATAATCCGCACGTAGGCTTCAGACAGTGACACGTGCCCTGCTTTGGCGCTTTTAACTTCAGGGCCTGTTAAAACAATCCCGACTTCAAAACGGTCGAGAAGATCATAGTTAAAACCAGCTTTACGGTTGATAATTTTCATAGGTTGTTACTGTAAGTCAATGCCGTATATTGTACCTCCTGATAACAAGAGCAGTTTTCCCAGTTTTTCAGAAACAGCAAAACCAGTTGTTTGTTTCATGTCTTCCCAGAGATACTGGCCTTTATACTCACCAAACTTGGAAACAACCACAATCCGGTTATTGTTTTTGTCCATTAGATACAAGTTCTGACAGGTTTCATCAGTGTAAAGTTTTTGCGGTTGGTTAAGAGGAATATCTAAGTCGAACGAGGGATAATAAGCGTCTTTGACCCCACTGGTATATTTTTCTACCCCACCATCCCGATACAACACCCACAGTGAACCATCAAGAGCCAGAGAAACCACCTCTTGTAAATCGAGTGGTTCGTCAAAAAACCCCTCAGGTTTAGCTAACCCTGAAACAGTGCCACGAAACCGCCAGACTTGACCAGCTACGCGATCTAATACATAGGCATTACTACCATAACCAATCAGTTCATCAATACTAACTTTACTCAAGGTAAAACTGTTAAGTTGCTTCCCGGTTTTTTTGTCTAAGATTTGTAGACTGTTATTTGAAGCAAGAAATATCCAGGAACTAATCGAGCCAATAGTTGCGTTTACGGGCACTAAATCATTGCCGGCAAACACTTTAGCCGACTTTGTTTCAATATCTAAAATCACCACTGAGCGGCCTTGATCATCAAGTAAGACTAATTCGTTTTCAGCCAATGTCATCTGAGAAGGTGAAAAGTTCTCTTTAACTAAGGCTATATCGTAGAATACTTCAGGACTGCGAATGGTAAACTGCCTAACTACTGCCGCATAGGCTTCATCAACTTGTACTTGTAAGTTTTGAATATCAACGGGAACTTCTTCTTCCTCATACCCCTCAAGCGTATGCCGGGCTTCAACCAGTAAGGTTTTTGCTCGAGCTGGATTTAACTCTTTTAAAGAACTGGCTTGTTGGAGTCGATAGGTGACATTTTCAACCAATTGTTGTTCAAGTTGGCGCTTTTCCAAGGTTTTTCTTTTGTTTAACCCCAACCCAACACTAACACTTAAGAGTGCAAGAAACAGGAGTGCCAGGCCTAAAGCATACCGGCGTTTTTTTGAGATAAACAGATTGCGTTTTTCCAAAGCTTGAGGACCGAGATCAATAGGTGGTGTCCTTGGAGAACGCACTGGTAATAACTGTCGAAGTCGGTTGGCATATAATGACACATAGTTTTTTACTGGTTGTAAGACATGAGGTTGATGAACTTCAAACACCAGTCCTTTAACTAACATGCTTTGGTGAACAAAACACGTTTTTTGAAGATAGTGAGAAACCTTAGTTTCTTTAAGTAAGTTGGCTTTAAACTTACTGTCTGCTAACAGTGACACGCAGTTGCTTGTGCCAACAATGAACACATCGCCAGGTCTTAATTGACCACTAACCCCTACTGGGGAGACTGGTAAAGTGAGGAGTTGCTGTTGTCTCACAAGTTTAGCCTGCATTCCTCGTTGCCCACACAGTTTAAGCACTGTATGGTTATGATCTTGTTTAATAACCACCACAGCGAGTGAAAACGAGCAGACAGCCTGATGTTTATTGGTAATTGAGGTAATAGTTGCTTCAAGCTCAGGTAGTTGTAAAGTGTCAGGTTTATCTTGATAGAGAGTGTGAAGTTGAGCAACTAGTGTATTAGTTAAGGCTTTTAGATCAACGGATCCTTTGCAATCACTTACCGCAACAACAATGCCTAACCCGCCTTTTAGCTTTAAGACTTCTGGTTCCTTTGGCATAAACACATGTGTTTCTACCCATTCATGCAGATTACGGTGACTTTGGAGAGCGTCTCTACCGCCTACGTGATGCCAAGATATTCCTATCATAGTAAGAAGCTTTTAGACTAGACTAACTGATTCTTAACGGCTTTACAAGATGATTATTGCTAGAAAGAAGACAACAAGAGCAAACGCTAAGTGAAGATAGCCAATTGTTTTTAGTGGTAGTTTCATCGCTTCTTCGACAACCGTTGAAGTCATGAGATATATCTGCCGGACTACAATAAAGGCAAAGGTAACATAAACTAAAAGGGCTATCAGGTAAACAATTTTTACCAACCCCCAAATATTAAAATATGCGATCATTTCTTCGATTGTTCCAGGTACCATAAGAAAATAACTTAGTTTATTCTTCCTTCAATTTTTTCCTGTTCTTCCTCCATAACAAGGTGATTAAGGGTTTTAGCAACCACTGAGGGTTGAGGTACTAATTCAAGGTCGAACTGCTGAACCTCACCAGCTGTTTGAACAGTCACACTGCCATAGTTTAACATTGACTGGAAAAAACCACCTTGAGTATAGGTAACATCCTGAATCCGATCGATTTTTGTTTCCGAGATGCGTTTATAGATTAGGGAATAAAAGTCAATATCGATCAAGCGTTCGTCAGTAATAATATAGATGTTGAAATACCAGGAAAGAAAACTTTCAAGAACATATGCTAAAACAACTAAGTACCACACTACCAATGTCATTATTTGAAAGCTCCCCGGTAAAAAGCTTACTAAGGGGACGAAAGGTAAAATAAGCGGAGCTAAAAGCATAATAAAACTCATCACTATCCAAGGCACGTTGGTTATAAAGTGCTTTCGCAGCAAGAAAATAATCTCCTCGCTTTCTTCTTGAGTTTCAAAGGTAAGTAGGTTTGGATAGATACTAATCCCCAACAACGGCCGATTTTTATACTTTCTTAATTCTTTTCTGATATCATCAAGAATCTGCCGACTTAACAGTTTTTTCGAATCCTGTGGTTGGTGTTTACTATCTTTAGAGGAATAAATTTCCCNNTGCATATTATCTCTATTTTACCACTTTTTGGTTACTTCTTTTCTAAGTTATATAATCCGGAAGTCAGGTGGACTGCTCCTGGAGCTCTAAGATTAAAAATCTTGTAGAATAGTTGTCCATCAAAACTGACTGTCCCCCGGTTAGTTGAGAAACTTACCGAAGCAGTATGGCCAGAATCACTGTACGTAACATTAACAGAACTAATATTGGTTACTGCACCACCATAGCGAGCTGCCTCTTCTTTAACTTTCGCCTTAGACCAAGTATCCGGAATAGCCTCGCCAAAACAACTCGAGTCTTCCTGTGATAAATGACTTTGGCTAGAGCCATCTTTTTCATAAACAATGGCTGCATTAACAATGTCGCTCATTTCCTCGTTGGTTAGCCAGGGATGTGAGCGACCGCAAGTCGTTCCACCTCTTGTCCGGTACCAGGCTTTATAAAACCAGGGCGACTCACCGATTTTTTCATAGGCTTCTGATGTCCAGCCCGACCGACCATTTTTCGTGTCCCAAAAACCGGGAGTGGAGTGACCTAAAGAACTGTATGATTCCTGATAGCCACCAGATGTGGAAGCGTACCAGGCATTAACAACCTCATTGCTTGAGTTACTAACTAAGATCTTCCCTTTGGTTTCGTTGACTGCATCACCCCACCGCCCAGAATTACCGGCCTTACCAGCGTTATAGACCTGGCAGTTTTCTGTTGTACAAATCGCTTTTTTGGCTGATCTATCCCCCATCCGCCAGTCAGTGTAGGCTAAGGCATACGAACGAGCAGCAATGGCCTGTGCTTTCAGAGCCTCAAACCCACCTTGATCCGCCCATGAAGTCGGCATTTCCGCAATGCCTTTCATGTAGTTGTCTTCAAACGGTAAGTTACCAACGGTGGTCGGAATATCAAAGTTGGTATCCACTGTTTCAATCCGGACATTGCCATAGTAAGCTTTTAATATTTCTTCTGTTGATTGGCCGGACTTAGCCCTACCAAAAGCTCCGTACTGGCTCATGCCTTTAAAGTGCGGAGCCCCAAAGGAAAAGGCGGCAAAGGCAGGTGAAAATCCGGGGTTATAGTCAGGACGAGACGCGGCATCATCTGCTAGTGGTACACTTCCGACAGAGGTTTGAAAGGTTTCTGTTTTTTTAGCCAGTAACTCTTTCTGTTTTTGGGTCAACTCAGCAATTTTAGTAGACAAACTACTCTGGTATTCTTTGGCTCCCTTAATTTCTTTTTTGAAAAACTCTGATTGACCTGCCAGCTTAGTTTTTAGCCCCTCTAAAAGCTGTTTATCAGCTTCCAACTTCTGTTTATCCTGTTCCAGTTGCGATAACTCTTTAGAAATGGCAATGATGGTGTTACGGTCTTCCTGAGTAACCGCCCGTTGATAGCTTATCTCCCGGGTGACTTGAGATATTGAGGTTTTAGAAGAAAACAGTAAGAGAATTTCTGAGGGTTGGCGCATCCGTTTATAGAATGACTCTACCCTCACACTGAGCAGGTCATACTGTTTATCAAACTCTCTTTCCCGGTATTTAATCCCTTTTTCGACTTCGTTAATGTGGGCAGTGGCTTGCCCAAGAGAGTACTGTAAGTTGATGATTTTTTGCTCCAAACGAGCCACCTCTTCTTCTAACGGTTTCGTGGCATTTTCACTTTGTTTCCTGGCATTTTCCAGTTCAGCAATTTGTTTGGCAATATCTTCTAACTCATCTGCTTGGATTGGTTGAATAAAAAGCTCAATATAACAACATAATACTGTCATTAGACCACAACTAATGACTGCCAAGCGTTTGAATCTGGAGATTCGGCAGGTGAAGTAATTCATACGCACGTACCATAAGTATAGCATTTACGAACAAGTGCTACTCTGATAAACTATATGTATTGAGAAAAAGCCAGCCACACATGAAGAAGTTTTTCGTTTTATTACTACTTTTCTTGCTTACTTTCCTTTTCCCTAACCAAGTATGGGCTCAAGACTGTTCTGAAAAACAAATTCGCGTAAACATGCCTACTTCATTTTATAGTGGACAGAAGTCTAGTATTACCTTTACTGTTGATTTATCATCAAAGTTAACTACAGGCGAAACATATAATCTTGTTGTTGAAAATCATGGAATTCAGTTTGCCTCCATGGCAGAAAAAAAGTTTGTTTTTCCTACAGATAGTCAAGTAACTATTTCTGGTGATAACTTAGCTCTTAACCGAAAAGGTGTTGGTATAGGTGATGACAATGGTGAAAGACATGTCTTAATACATAGAGGTAACGGAGCTTTTGTTTGCAAAGCTGGTATGTACACCATTCTCGCAAGAGATAAACTCCCATCAAGTTGCATCTTGCATACCAATCCCAACTGTATAGATAAAACAACATCAAGAGTTGTCATTGCAGGAAATAACCTATCATATAGAGGGGATCTTTTCTCAGGTCCAGTTGTTGTTCATTTAAGTAACAACGTTAACGTTCCGTCTGTTGCTAACAATGGAGCCTTTGTTTTTGATATTAACCCAAGTATTCTTAATACTACTACACCAATTATTGTTGACATTTTTGATGGTGCTACAAAAACCACTGCTTGCCAAAGTACAATAACAGTATATGAGCAGTGTACTTCAGGAATGACATCATTACAGAGCACAAAGACGAATTCAATAGTTAACGTTGATATATATAAATGTGGAACCAACGGCCTTCAAACAGGTCTCGGCTGTATCCCCACAGAGCTTGGACCATTTATTACCTGGTTTTTAGGGTTTGCTATCTCAATCGGCGGTGGCATTGCCTTTCTGTTGTTTAGCTGGGGTTCGTTTTTACTGATTACCTCCTCAGGTAATCCTGAGCAGGTAAAGAATGGCCAGGATACCTTGGTTTCTGCAGGAGCTGGCCTGTTGTTTATCATCTTTTCTGTTACTTTGCTTAGAATCATTGGTTTTGATATCCTGAAAATACCTGGTTTCGGACCATAAAAGATACGCAAAACTAAAATACCATTCATATGTCAGATCTAACATTGCCCGGTAATGTGCCAGTAAGCGATCCTCTCAATCCACTAGGCCCAAATCTTGGACCAGTGCAGAGAACGGGTAGTTTTAATACTATCGGTGAGATTGT
>DCTD01000085.1:7692-7875 GCA_002335355.1 Patescibacteria group bacterium UBA1449 | reverse complement strand
ACCCAGTCAGCATTTTTAATCAGGTCCATGTTGTGCTCAATGACAATAATGGTATTACCTTTATCAACAAGCTTTTTCAGGACAAGTAGTAATTTTTCTAAATCGGCAAAGTGCAGACCGGTTGTCGGCTCATCCAACAGATAGACTGTTTGGGTGCTGCCGACTTTTGAGAGTTCTGCTGCC